>JBGTCJ010000114.1:0-8002 GCA_041748895.1 Pirellulaceae bacterium | reverse complement strand
TCGCTTTTTCGTGAAGTACTCGAGGACGGCTTAGCGGATAGAGGCGTGTGACACGCACGCCACGCGATCCCGCGGTTTAGGCGCAGGTATGAAGGAAGAGCTGACACCCGAACGGTTTCTCGAAATCGTCGCCAAGAGTCGGCTGGTCGAGCCGGCGGCTTTGGAACGATTCACGAAATCGTTGCGCGATGGTAACGACGGTGAGCTGCCTTCAGATCTAAAAAAGATCGCCTCAGCGCTGCTCAAGCAAGAACTCGTCACTCCGTGGCACCTCGAGAAATTGCTGACCGGCAAATACAAGGGCTTCTTTCTTGGCAAGTACAAGTTGCTCGGCCACATCGGAACCGGCGGGATGAGCAGTGTCTATCTCGCCGAGCACATTCGGATGCACGACAAGCGGGCGATCAAGGTCCTGCCGCGGGCACGAGTCAAAGACGCCACCTACCTCGCCCGATTCCAATTGGAAGCCAAGGCGATCGCGTCGCTGAATCACCCAAACATTGTGCTCGCGTTCGATATCGATAACGAAGACGACTTGCACTACATCGTGATGGAGTACGTCGATGGCGTTGATCTTCAAGTACTCGTTCGTCGCGACGGTCCGCTCGAACCGGGAACCGCCGCGCTGCTAATCGCCCAGGCGGCCGATGGCCTCCAGCATGCCCATCAGCGTGGCGTCATTCATCGCGACGTCAAGCCTGCGAATCTGTTGCTTGATTTGGATGGCCGTGTGCGACTTCTCGATATGGGCTTGGCCCTCGTCGCTGCCCAAGAGGACATGTCATTGACGGTCGCCCACAACGAAAATGTGCTCGGGACGGCCGACTACCTTGCTCCCGAGCAGGCGCTCAATAGTCACAAAGTCGACCACCGCGCGGACATCTATGGCCTCGGTTGCACGCTCTACTTCTTGCTCACAGGTAAACCTCCCTTCCCCGAGGGGACTCTCGCCCAACGGATCGCAAAACATCAATCGCAGATGCCTACGCCGATCCGCAAATTGCGATCCGATTGCCCGGGTGAATTGGAAGGGATCTGCATCAAAATGATCCAAAAGGATCCTCAGTTCCGTTACCAAAGCGCCGAGGATGTCGCCGATGCATTGCGAAAGTTCGCCGCCAACATGCCGGCACGTCCGAAGCTGACCGCGGCTTTGGTGGGTGCGGGCCAGCGTGGGAAGTCCGGGGGCACTCGATCGAATGCGGGCCTGCCGGGATCGGGCGGTCCGCGTTCGGGTTCGACGCTCGACCACGATACGGTGAGCGCCAAGGGCGATGACACGATGGCCGGAGATCGCGCGAAATTGATTCGCGGAAGTGGGCTCTCGTCATCCGATAGCGGGCGGTTGGTCGACATGATGCCAAAGATTTCCGCGGACGATCTGTTCGAAGGAAGTTTTCTAGACCTGGAAATCGAGTCGGGATATCGCAAGCCCGGCTCCAAGGACGCGTCGAAGGGCGGAGGGTCTTCTGGCACGGGCGCGCGCTCGACAAGCCAGTCACGAGGCGCGGGAAAATCGGCGGTCATTGGCAAATCGGGGTCGGCTATTTCGCGACCGGGTTCGTCGGGTTCCGAGATCTTCGGCCGATCGGACATCCCGACGCGGTCTGCGACGGGGAGCCAAGTCGTCGGCGGCAGTGGCGGATTCCATTCGATCGATAGTGCGTCGCTTTCGCGAAGCGGTAGGCATCAGTCCGCAAAATCGACGCCGTCGGCCGTTGGGAAAAACGTTCCTTCGGCGGCCAGTAGCGGTCGCTGGCCCTTCAATCCGTTGTTGATCGGTCTGGGTTTGGGCGGATTCTTTCTTGTGGCAATCGTGCTCGGTTACGTGTTGGCGAAGCTAACCTCTTGATTCCACCCGCGGACTCCTCGCCCCCACGATCGCCACCCAATGACCGTCGTTGTCGAAAAGCCGTATCAGTTCGTGCCGCCAATTCGGGGCGACCTTTGGCCAACTTTGATCCAAACCTTTCGTCTGGTCGATCTTTACTTGGCCAAGCATGACGGGGTGGTCTCGCACGAGTGCCGACATGTCGAGCGATTTCAACGATCGATCGATGCGGGCGATTCGATCATTTTGGCGCCCAATCACTGCCGGTATTCAGATCCGCTCGTGCTCGCGTGGCCGGCTCGGCTGACGCGGACGCACCTTTTCGCGATGGCTTCGTGGCACCTCTTCGCGAAATCGCGATTCGACGCTTTTGCGATCCAAAAAATGGGTGGCTTTAGCATCTTTCGTGAGGGGACCGATCGCCAGGCTCTCGACACGGCGATCGATATATTGACGCACCGCACTCGTCCACTGGTCCTGTTTCCTGAGGGAACCACCAATCGGACGAACGATGTGCTTCAGCCATTGCTCGATGGGATCGCATTCATCGCGCGGACATCGGCTCGTCGCCGTGCCAAAAAAGACGATGGTCGAGTCGTGATCCATCCCGTGGGAATCAAATACTTGTTCAAGGGAGACATTCGTCAGTGGGCTGCGGGTGTGGTCGAGAAGTTGGAGGATCGACTCGGGTGGCGATCACGTGGTGGGAAACCGCTTCTCGATCGGATCCATCGTTTGGCCGAGGCAATGCTTTCGATTCGTGAGATTGAGCACATGGGCGAGGTCGGAAGTGGTCCCCTCGCCCACCGCCGGGACTTGCTCGCCCAACGTCTACTGGAACACGCCGAAGGGCGGCTGAATTTGGCCAGCGATTTGTCCCTAGGGACGCTGGGGCGAGTCCGACGACTTCGGTCCGCCATCCTTCCGGTGCTCCGAGCCGCCTCGGATCCTCGCGATAAACAGGAGTGGTATCACACCCTCGACGGGATCGAGTTGGCGCAAAAACTCTTCTCGTACCCCGATCGCTATCTGCTCAACTCACCCGTGACCGACACCCAGATTCTCGAAACGCTCGAAAGGATGCAGGAGGGTCTGCTTGGAAAATCCGTCAACCCGAGGCCACTCCATGTGGTCATCGAATTTGACCAGGCGATTGAAGTGTCGACCGACCGGCCGCCACGCGATGGCCCCGATCCCCTGATGCAACAACTCGAACAATCACTTCGCGGCTTGCTCGACCGATTGTCGCGTGAGGCGAACGTGATCGACGAACAACTGGCATCCTCGTCCTGAAAACGTCACGTGTGCCCTTGCGTTTGACAGACCCATCCTATGACAACGATTGACATGTCCTCGCGTTTGCCAGTCCCACTTCGTTACTGCGTGATCGGCGCCGGTGCTGTGGGCGGACTCTACGGCGGCATGCTCGCGCGGGGCGGACGCGAAGTCCACTTTTTGCTGCACGGCGATTACGATCACGTTCGCTCCCACGGCCTTCGCGTCGACAGCGTTCGGGGTGACTTTTTCCTGCCCGGCGCCGCGTTGCATCTGCACGCATCGCCCGAATCGTTGCCGCCATGCGACGTGACCCTTGTCGCGCTGAAGACGACTCGCAATCACCTGCTCGGCGAACTGCTTCCGAGGCCCACCGGCGGCGGAGGCGTTGTGCTCTGTTTGCAAAATGGCCTTCAAAGTGAAGCCGATTGCGAGGCGGTCGTCGGATCCGCTCGAGTGCTCGGAGGTTGTTGTTTCCTTTGCAGCAACAAGGTTGGTCCCGGGCACATTTGCCACCTCGACTATGGCCGCATCGTGATCGGGGAATTCACCCCCGCCGACCAACCTCCGGCCGGCGTCACGGCGCGATTGCAGTCGATCGTCAACGACCTTCAGGATGTCGGTATCGATGCCCATGCCACCGATGACCTTTGGCTGGCACGGTGGCGGAAGCTGATGTGGAATATTCCGTTCAACGGACTGTCGGTTGTGCTCAACGCCTCAACGGCTGACCTGATCCACGATTCCGACGCCACGGCGCTCGCGGAGGCGATGATGAGGGAGGTCGAGCAAGCGGCGGCGGCGGCCGGACGCCATCTCCCCGAGGAGTCGATTGAGGTCACGCTCCAGCACACTCGCCAAATGGTGCCCTACGACAGCAGCATGAGACTCGACTTCCTCGCGGGCCGTGAAATGGAACTCGAAGCCATCTTCGCCGCTCCGATTCGGGTGGCCGAGAGCTTCGGCGTTACCATGCCGCGGGTGCGGATGCTCCACCAACAACTTCGTTTTCTTGAAGCGAAGTCGCGGCAAGCGAAGGACTAACTGCAACCGCGTCGTACCGCGGATAACTGCGGTCAAGCCTCGTACCGATGGACGGGCATGCCGATTGGGACAGCGTCACCAAAAGGCCGCCAAGGAAGAATAGGTACAATTGGATCATCGGCATGATCATCACGTCTTGAAACATCCCGCTGACCAAATAGCCGGCGATCGATCCGACCGTGGCCAAACCCCAATGTCGCGAAAGCATTTTAACGCTGGGAGTATGGGCCAACCTCCATCCCCCGCGGATCCAAAGCACCAACAGTGAGCCGAACAGACTCAACCCGACCCACCCTGTGTCAACGAGAACCGACAGCAAAACATTGTGTTGGTGATAACCTCGTGCGTTTTCAAGCGGCATCGCGTACTTGCGATTGGAGAAATACGGTCTGCTGTGAACGGGATATTGGCCAAACCCATGGCCGGCAACCGGAGCATCTTTGAACATTTCGAACGCCACAATTGCGAGCAGTGGACGGAGATGGACCGACTTCTCGGCCTCGGCCGCGCTGAGGTTCTTGTCCCGCTTGATGCGAAGCAATTGTTCCTTCATTCCGGTCACGAAAAGGCCCCCCAACAGCACGACGGTAGCCAGCGACAACACTTTTGCCCACCGGGGCGTCTCATCCCAGAGGGCAATCGCGATCGCCACCGCCGCGCCGATCCAAACGCTTCGTGTCAACGTTGCCTGGAGGCCCGCGAGCAACACCAGCAGGAGCAAACCGTAACCAACTTTTCCTGCTCGCCCCGCTCGAAGCCAGCGGAGTAGTGTGATCGTCATGCCGATCGTGATCACGATCCCATTGGCCGAGGGGTTAAGCAGTGGGCCACGGCCCCGCCCCAGAAACTCCCAATTCGTGGGGTCCGAAATGAAACGCGGAAAAACCAACGCCTCCAGTCCTCGCGACTCGAGTACCGCGGTAACAGCCAGGTAGCCGCATAACGCCATCAGCAGGCTTTCGATTCGCGGCAAGTCCGCCTCGCTAAACCGGCTGATCCGCGCGACCGCGTACATCAAACCAGGCATCAACACGTAGAAAATCCACGTGCCCATCGGGTTGGTTTTTCCAGCCGGTGCCCCCCCCAGAACCGTGCTAATGAGAAACCAGACCACCATGCCTGCCACCAGAAAATCGCTCGTCGTCAGCCGCGGGAGCCGAGAGATCGATCCGCCATGCAGACCCACCACGCCCACGACGCAGACCGCGACAAAGGCGATCCGTTCCAAACTGATCTGAATCGGCCCCTCGATCGCAAAAAACGGCGGTCCGAAAACGGTCCCGATCGCGAGCACCATCGCGGCAAGCCATGGCAAACGGGTCTGTCCAATGAAAGGGAATAACCAGACCGCGGCGGCTGCGGAAAAAAGGACTACCAAGTACAACATCCCGCCGCCGTCCAACCTCGCTAGTCATGCCATCCCGATACCATTTGCCACACGGACAAAAGGTTACGCCATGAATCGACCCCGAGCCGCTCGATGGACAAGGATGCTGTTTCTAGCGATTGCAGCGATTGAACGGCCGACTCGGCCACTTTTTCGACCTCAAATATTCGAGAAAAACTAGCTGCACCAAGGCAGTGAACTATTTTGGAGCCATGGAAAGAAAGGGGCCCCAACCGATTCCTCCTCTGGCACTTTCGGCAGATCGACAGGGCTCGCGCCGCGGTTTCATGTCGCGTTGGACCGCCGCGCTGGTAGGGCTCATTCTGATTAATCCGGCCTTTCAACCGGTTGCAAGCGCGATCGATTGGCGCACGCTTCCGAGCTACTTCACTCACGATCCTCACTCCGGCGTCAGGGTCGAGCAGTTTGCGAAAGTCGAAGCGCCGCCGATTGTCGACCAGTCCCGAAGGATCTCGAGCGGGTACACGCACTACCGCAGCACGATCCAGTTCGGCCAATCGGCTGACAACTATCACCGCGTCGATCAGTGGGGCGAGCCGGTACGACCCTATGGCGAATGGCGGTTTCCCTTCCGACCTTTCAGCGCCCCCTATGAGCAGTGGGGCCCTCCCTTCGCCGGCCTGAATCTCGGCTTTGGTTTTGGCGGCTTTGGATTCCCCTCGTTTCCCCATCATGGCCACGGAAACGCAGGTCCCAACGACCCCTGGCAGAGTGATCCGGGAACCGGACATCCCGGACGATGGCCGCGATTCCCCGGGGTGGGCAATCCTGGATTCCCATTCCAACCCTACCCCGCCGATCCCAACGGGCCCTACCCGGTACCACCGTGGTACGACGGATTCTATCCCGACTATCCAGTCAGGCCCCGATTGAACGACAGGCAGTTCTTCCGCTCGCCTCTGTCTCCTTGATCACGCAGTCCACCGGGTCGAATCTTTACAGGATCGATCTGGGACGCACTGGGGTGTAGAGACAGCAATTCTCGGGGCATACGTCATGCCAGGGCCCGAGCGCTCCGGCAGCCACGCGATCGGCTGACTCTCCGGTTCTTTCCTGCACCAATTCACGAATCAAGCGAACGAAACGCGGATGCGTTCCGACCGTCGAGGCACGCGCCATCGAGATCCCTCGCTCCCGGCAAAACTGAGCCGCTTCCTCATCGAGGTCAAACATCACTTCCATGTGATCGCTGACGAACCCAATGGGCACGATCACAACGCGATCAAGTCGCGAGCGATCATCCCATCGCTGGATCGCGTCGCAAATGTCTGGTTCGAGCCAAGGTTGCTGGGGCGGACCGCTGCGACTTTGGTAAACCAACTCCCACTGCGAGACTCGAGCCGCTTCGGCTACCAAGCGGCAGGATTCCCGTAGCTGCTTCTCGTAGTCACAATTGTCGGCCATCGTCATCGGAATGCTGTGAGCCGTGAACAGGACCAACGTCTGTTCATTACCTCCGATCGACGCGGTCGCGGCGGCAACGTTCTCGGCCATCGGCTCGATGAATCCGGGGTGGTTGAATGCCATCCGCAACTTTTCAACGATCGGAGCACCTGGCCCGACTTCTTCCTGCGCGGCGGCAATGTTCTCTCGATATTGCCGGCACCCGCTGTAACAGCTGAACAGACTCGTGAAGAACGCCAGTGCCCGCTTGCATCCGTCTTCTCGCATCTGTCGCAGCGTATCGGCCAAAAGCGGATGCCAATTGCGATTGCCCCAGTAGACCGGAAGGTTCACACCCGCGCTCGTAAACTCGGTCCGGATCGCTTCGAGTAGGGCCTCATTCTGAGCGTTGATTGGGCTCGCGCCACCGAAATGTTGGTAATGCTCAGCAACCTCCAACATCCGCTCCCTGGGAACATTCTTGCCACGCAGGACGTTCTCGAGAAAAGGCATCACATCCTCGGGTCCGTTGGGCCCACCAAAGGAGACCAACAGAAACGAGTCGTAGGGGAGACGGTTCTCGCTCATGACAAAATGAACAACCTTGGAAACGATGAAAGAAGCCACGGCGACCGGGCAGTGCGATGCACGAATGATCGTACCCGGTCAAGACGTGCGAGGAGATGCCGGCACGAGCGATCGCCAGCGATGTCAACGTGACGCGGACTTTGTTACGATGAGCTGGCCAAGCAGCGCCCGTGGCACAATTGGATAGCGCGTCGGCCTCCGAAGCCGAAGGTTGTGGGTTCGAATCCCGCCGGGCGTAGTGTGAATGGAAATCATCCGCTCGCAGCGGCTGTTCGGGCAATCGCCAGGGCGCCCCGAAGGGGCATGGAGGTGATAGCCGTCGGCTACCGAATTTCAGCCCTTCGGGCTTGATGACTGATCGTTCAATGCCCCGAAGGGGCAAAACGACAATTGCCCTGGGCAAGCGACGCGGCGAAGCCGCAGAGCGCCGCCCTGGGTAGACTTGGCGCCGGATCGTTCAACGCCCCGAAGGG
>JBGTCJ010000113.1:0-8320 GCA_041748895.1 Pirellulaceae bacterium | reverse complement strand
GCGGTGAAAAGCCATGATTCGCGCCGAAGGATTCGAAGCATTCGAAACGCAGGA
Organism: Pirellulaceae bacterium; assembly: GCA_041748895.1. Lineage (GTDB taxonomy): Bacteria > Planctomycetota > Planctomycetia > Pirellulales > Pirellulaceae > UBA6163. The sequence goes on along the minus strand of JBGTCJ010000113.1, from coordinate 8,266 downwards.
ATCATGAACGTCGGTTCGGCAATCAGCGGGCGGATCATTTCAAATCACGAAGGTAGGCGATCAGGTCAGCAGCCTGTTGAGGCGTGAGCGGGTCGAGCAATTGCTCGGGCATCAACGATTGGTCCGACGGTTTTTCGAGCTCGATCTCGTCCAGTCGGATCGAACTGAGCCGTCCCGAGGCGTCTTGCAGCTGGATGGTTGTCTCGGTTCGCTCGAGCACGCGACCCGTGTGGGCTTGACCCGAATCGGTCAGTATCGTGATGGCTCGATAGGCTTCGGCGATCTCGAGGGACGGTTGGATGATGTGGCGGAGCAGTTCGGCGACGTTCGGATACTTCAAGCCGATCTTCGAAAGTTCGGGGCCAATTCCGATTCCTTGGCCGTGGATTTGGTGACACTGGATGCATTGACCGCGACCGGCCAAGAATGCTTGCCGTCCACTCTCTGGATCGCCCTGAATATCGAGAACCGATTGCGGATTGAAGCCTGGGCCGAGACGATCGATTCGCTGCGATCCCACCGCCCATGCTTCGAACAGTTCTGAAATCTGCGGCGGGGCCTGCAACGCCTCGTCGATCACCGACTGGCGGGCCTTTTGATCGAGCCTGCCGCCGGCGATGGCGGATGCCAACCGGAGTGCACCGCTGGTCGATGCGAGCGATTGTGGATCGACGGCCATGGAATTTAGCGACGGTCCACTAGCGTGTTCCACGCCGAGCCCAGCAATCCACCGACTGATCAAATCGACGCCCTCATGGTCCACTCGGTTGATACCGATCGCGGGCATCCGGCCGCTGCCGAGTTTGGCCATGCGATACAGAAGAACCGATCGTTCGAGCGCACCCGGTGCGATCAGGCGAGCCTCGTCAAGCTGGCAATCGCCCCTCATCGGCATTGTGTCGACCAGACCGGTCGCATCGAGCAATTTCTCGATGCTGACATCGAACGCCGCGGACGAGCTGCCGCCGAACAAATGGCAGTGCGAACAATTCGCGTGAAGGTAGGATCTCGCCCTCTGATCTATTGAACGAGATTCGTCATTCGGGTTCACCAATGTGACCGTTTGCCCGTCGACTTGGGCCGGAAGCGCGGGATCTACATCGAGCCACCCGCCGTCTGACAATTGATGTAGCGAGTCGAGTGACTTGCGATCGTTACGCAATTGGACATCGACGAAACTGAGGGTCTCGCCACGCCACGGCGTGTGGCACGTTCGGCACTGGGTGCGGGAAGCAAACGACCAATTCAAGTCCCAGTGTCCGTCGGGCGCCGACGAGTCCTCGATTCGGAGCGGTTGGATGTCGCCGCCGGCAGAGACCAGTTCGGCGTCAGATGCGTCGCCGCTCCAACGAAACGTGTAAAAGTTCCAATCACCCAACGCAATGTTGTGAGAAATCTGTGTCTCGATCGGGCGCCGCGTGCTCGGATCGCCCACGGTCGTCTCCATCCAGTAGGTTTTGACCAAAACCGATCCTGGTGGAAGCACGACCTTGGTGCGAAAGATGTCCGTGATCCGCTGCGACTTCTCAAGAAACTTCGCCTTTCCCAATTCCGGAATGGCCAAGTGGTACTGGGTCGTGGCGCCGTCGCGCCACATCGGGGCCTGAATCTCATAAGCGATCACGCCGTCCGCGGGCCGAAGCGGCAGGGTGCTCGAAAACAACCCGGTCTCGCTCAAGCGTTTGGGAAACGGCAAATCCGAGGGCGGGGCGGGATTGGGGATCAAGCGATAAATGCCTGACACACCGGTCGAGTTGTAATCCAAAATTAACAGCTCGCCGTCGTGATCCAGTTCAAAGCTGACGGGTTTGACCGGGCCGAAGGCGATTTCTCGAAACGACAGTACCTGCTGCTCGTCGAACGCCACCGCCCAATACTTTCGCGTTACCCAATCGCCGAAGACGTATTGACCCTTGATCTCCGGAAGGCGATCGCCGCGGTAGACCACACCCCCCGTGACCGACGCGGCCTCGGAATGCGAAAGCGCCACATCGGCGGGCAGGATCGGGGTTGGACCCCGGACCGCATCGGGTCGAGCATCACCAGGACCCTCTTTGATCGGCCAACCGTAATTGCCTCCGCGACGGACGCGATACACCATCTCCCAAGCTTCCCACCCGACATCCCCAACCCAAAGGTCACCGGTCTGGCGATCAAAACTCATCCTCCAAGGATTTCGAAATCCGTAAGCGTAAACCTCGGGGCGGGCACCCGGGTGATCGACAAAAGGATTGTCCGCGGGGATCGCGTAAGGCCGTTCGTTACCGTCGCCATCCCGGCTCATTCGATCGATGTCGATGCGAAGGATCGCCGAATGCAGGTCACCGACGTTCTGCCCATGATCGTGCGGATCTGGTGGAGTCGGAGAGGCACCATCCCCTGTAGAAATATGGAGCAATCCGTCGTTATCAAAAGCGACTGTGCAGCCGTTGTGCCCCCCGGCGCCGAAACGAAGGATCGTCCGCTCCGTCTCGAGCAGCAGAACCGGGGGCTCCGTACGCGAGACCTCAAAAGTCGCGATGTGAGTTCCATCGGTCTTCGCGTTCGGCGTGCCCCCCACGATGTAGCAAACGACGACCGTCCGGTTCACTTCAAACCGAGGATGGTACGCCAGGTTGAATACGGTGATCGACTTGCCATCACCCCGAGCGACCTCACTGAGCGGTGGTGGCTGCACGGAGAAGTCGGCCATCAGATCCACCCGATCCGAATCACCCTCGGTCAAAAACGACTTGATCCTGCCCGGTTGCTCACAGACGACCATTCGCGGCTCGCCGGGTATTGGATGGATCGAAACGGGTTTGTCGAATCCGACACCGGGGTAGACGCGCTGGAGCACGTACGGCAGCGGCGGTTCAGGGGACCCCACGACTCTCGACTCGGTCCAGGGGATTCGTTGCTCAGCGGAGACCAACTGCTGGCAGTGCGCCGCGACAAGACCAATGATCACCAGACGTTGGACAAACATGAAACTTCTTAGCAAGGCGATCGACTCGAAACAGGCGGAGTTGGATGTTGTGTGTCAGCGGAACCATGTTTCCATGGCGACGATCAATTTACTTCACCAGTTCGATCCACGCGCTCAGATCATCCTCGGCCACACGTATTTGGCCCGGTTGCGGCTGGATTGGGCCCGGCAAGTGCCTCCGCGGCAAAACTGCCTCCTGAAATTCCCCGTCGAACCGGGCGGCCGCGGTCAGCAGTCGCTCGACCACTTCGGGGAACTCGGCGGCCAAATCGTTGCGCTCGCCAATGTCTTGGGATAAGTCGTAAAGCGTCGGATCCGGCCAAAGTCGATGTTGACGTTCGAAAGCCGCTGGCAGGTGATCAAACCAAAGACTCGCCGCGCGAGGCTCCGGAAGCTCATGAATGGGCACGAACAACTTCCAGCGGCCCTCACGAATAGCTTGCAGCTGCGCGCCGAAGTAGTGAAAGATTTGTCGGTCAGGAGACTGGACCGCTGTGCCGAGCAGCGCATCCCGACTTTCGATCCCATCCACCACGAGCGATCTGGGCAGCGAAGCCCCAGCGATTGAGGCGAATGTGGGCATCAAATCCAGAGTGCTCCATTGTCCGCTCTCCACTCGCCCGGGCGAGAGGGTTTCGGGCCACCATGCGATCGCCGGGACTCGTACGCCGCCTTCAAACGTCGTGCCCTTGCCTGCCCTCAGTGGGCCGTTGTTGCCACCTAGTGAACGTCCTGGGAAGCGTCCCCCGCTCCGATTCGGGTTGGAAGTCCGGACCGATGCACCATTGTCCGAAAGGAAGATTACGAGAGTCCGCTCGGACAGTCCGAGTCGGCTCAGGGTATCCACGATCGCTCCCGTGCTCCAATCGAGTTCCTCAACTGTATCGCCATAGAGCCCGTCTTCGGACTTGCCGACGAACTCCGGCGACGCGTACTGCGGGACGTGCGGCATCGTGTGTGACAAATACAAAAAGAACGGTTGACTTCGATTTTTCTCAATGAACTCGATAGCCCGCCGCGTGTAACGTTGGGTCAACAGCTCCTGATCCACCGGCGCCTCAATCACGCGATCACCCTCACGAAGCTCCAGCGGCGCGAACGTGCTCAATTGATGAAACGGTTCACCGACCTTCCAGTGATACGCGTCATTGGAGTGGTAGACGCCAAAGAATTCGTCGAACCCTTGAGCTTGGGGCCTGAATTGGCGTCTCCACCCGAGGTGCCATTTTCCGACGCAGGCGGTCGAGTAGCCGACGTATTGAAGCACCTCGGCGATCGTTAGCTCTTCAGGAGGAAGTCCGGTGTGCTCGCTGGGAAATAGCACGTAGGGGACACCACAGCGGGCAGGCAATCGACCCGTTAGCAATGCCGCCCGTGAGGGGCTGCAGAAAGGCGACGCGACGGAGAAATCGGTGAACCGGACGCCCTCGGCGGCCATGCGGTCGATCCGCGGTGTCGCGATCGTGGAAGAGCCGTAGCATCCGAGGTCTCCGTAGCCGAGGTCATCCGCCAAAATCACGACGATGTTGGGCCGTACCGCTTCCGCCGCGACGGCAGAATTGTCCACGAAGCCAATTGTTAGAGAGAACACGCTAGAAAGGCAGGCGATCAACAGCGAGCTCTGGTGGCAATGACTCATCCAACGTGACCTTTCTTTGCAAAGCCTCCGAGCGATCCGTGCGTTGCGATGAATGACGCTTCCACGTCGCTGCGTGCCCCGCCATTTGAGCGAAACGAAGGCTGGGAAGCAAGTTGCGGCTATGGACCGCTCGCCGACAAACCCAAAAAGTGCGACTGCTAAGTGGATTCCTCCACCTTTTTTAAAAAAAACCGAGGTAAATCCGGATGCGGGCAGACGATACCGCCAATGAAGGCACTAAATCAGAGGTGTGCGAGTCTTGCCGCATCCGCTCGAGCCTTCCAGTGAATTGATTTGTGGACCGTTACATCCATGGACCCAGAACTATCGACAAGGGATGCGTACGAGGAGTTTATCTGCTTGTACAGTCAACATCGTGGCCAGGTTTTTGCGTTCATCCATTCATTGCTGTCGAACCGAGCGGATGCCGAAGACGTGCTGCAGAAGGCAAGCCTGATCATGTGGCGAAAGTTTGAGCAATACGATCGAACAAAAGCATTTCTGCCTTGGGCGAATGGATTGGCGCGCTTTGAAGTTCTCAATTTTCTGCGCTCGAGTCCGGGACGGAAACTTCAATTTGACTACGAATTGGTCTCTCGTTTGGCAACGCTCCGGGAAGCCGAATCGGCCGATTCGACCGGGCGTCTGGAAGCGTTGAGCAAGTGCTCGGAGTCGTTGAAGACGGACGAACGCGAATTGTTGGAGTGGGTTTACAAGCGAGACCGACGTGTACTCGACTTTGCCATTGCAACCGGGTACGCCCCGCAAACTGTCTACAACCGACTTGCTGCGATCAAGCGTAAATTGGAGCGTTGCATTGAATTCCGCCTGGTAAGTGGAACCCATCCATGAATCAAGAGGAATTTGACCGCAACGAGCTTCAGCGGCTGATCGAAGAGCTGTGGGACGGGACCCTTTCGCCCGCCAACTTTCAGCGTCTGCAAGTTCTGCTTCTCCAGAGCGATCAGGCATGCCGCGAGTATTTCCGAACGGTCGATTTGGGTTGCGATTTACGCGAATATTTTCACGGCGAAACAACGCAATTTCCGATTGCGAATCGACTATCTAGTTCCTCGTTAGCACCGCAATCAAGCTTGGGTTGGGGTGTTCTATCGCTCCGGCGCGCGGTCCGCTATGGCGTGGCGGCCGGGGTATTGATCGCGGTTGGGTGGTCGTGCGCGACGTTCATGCGCACCGGCCGCGAGCTAGCCTCGTCTCCTGCTGAGGCGGCACTCTCCGATGTTCGATGGGTTGCTGATGCGAACGCCCGGTTGTTCGATCAAGCGTTGCCTCCGGCGGGAAATCGTATTGCATTTGGCAAAGATTTCCACTTAACGCACGGCCTTGCCTCACTGCAATTTCCAGCGGGCGCAACGGCGATATTGGAAGCGCCCTCCATCTTCCACGTTGTCGAAAACGATCGCCTGTTCGTCACCACGGGGCGATGCTCGGTTCATGCACCTCCCGGCGCTCAAGGATTTCGAGTCGACACCATGTCAGCGCGTATCGTCGACCTTGGGACTAGATTTCGTATTGACACCAACTTAAGCGGAATGACCGAGGTCGCCGTCATTGAAGGTGAAGCGGAGCTAAAGGGTGACAATATTGGTGAGGCAACCGACGGTGCACTTCGGCTAAAGGCCCAACAGGCATTTCGTCAGACGCGTGGCATGGAATCCGTCGGTGTGATGATTGACTATTCGCCAGATGGCTATCTGGTCGCGCTACCGGACCGAGTTGTCTCCTACGAAGCCGAAGTTGCGGATGATGGCAAAGCGGATCTCTTGAATGCGGTGACGGTGCAGCGCGGCGGCGAGATCATCCGCTACGAAGTTGACGACCTGATCGGATTTGACGTGGTTCATTTCGTCGAGACCGAGACTTCGAGTGTCGACATGACTACTCGCGTCGTCGAGCCTTCGCAACTTCGTGATCTGTCGACATCCGAATTGCGGAGAGGCTTGCTCGATCGGGATCGAAGCTTATGCAGTGGATTGGTGAACCCAGGTGGCTCAACGACTCCATTGACTAGCGACCCGCTCTTATCCCCGCTCGGTGCGGTCGAACCTGGGACGCCGGGAATAGGTATCCGATTTCATCAACCGATCATCAACGGACCTGGACCCGATGTGATTTTGTTTGAAATGCAGTCGCCGATCTATCCTCCAGAGGGCGATGGTTTCCACGTCAGCCCGTTGAAGTTTCGGCCAGGATTGAAGACGCATACGATCGAAGTTTTTGACATCACGATGCACTCGCCTGCCGCGCTGGCGATCAGTGATTTCTACCTTTTCCACTTTCTCAGGGAAGATGCCTTTCCGAGGGCAGTCGAGCACGTTTCTGTTGCCAATGCATCGATTCACTCAGGCAGTCGCGCGCTCGCCGTAGGCATCGATCTTTCGGATCTTGGTTATGGCGAGGCGGACGCCGTCGATGGATTGTTCTTTCAAGACATACTAGATGACGAGTTTCAGTTTGACCCTGTATTTATCGGAGGCCTACCCCACCAACGCTAACTTTCCTACTTTTCCCTTTTCTGTTCACACTCTTTCTTAGTTGGATATTATGCACCACTTTACTAGAAAAGCATTCACGCTTGTGGAGTTGTTGGTTGTTATCGCGATCATTGGCGTCTTGGTTGGACTCTTGCTTCCGGCGGTGCAAGCGGCTCGTGAGGCGGCCCGCCGTATGAGCTGTGGCAATAACTTCAAACAACTTGGGTTGGCCACGCACAACTACCATGCGGCATATGACAAATTACCCCAACACGGGACCGGCACCGCCATTGAGGATAGAACGACTGACTGGGCCCAATCCTCAAATATTGCCACCAATCGTCGCTTGAGCGCCCTTGTGGGTCTCTTGCCGTTCATGGAGCAGCAGGCGCTGTGGGAACGGATTTCGGCACCACTGGTGGGTCGCACCGATGGTCAAACGATTGCGCCCGGTGGGATTGCAACGTCGCCATGGCCTGCGATGGGTCCTACGCCACAGATTATTCAATATCCACCGTGGGCCACCGAGATTGCTACCTTGCGGTGCCCCAGTGATCCTGGGTTTGGGCTGCCCGCCCTCGGACGAACAAATTACGCGGTCTGTCTGGGTGACACATCGGACGGCGCAAGCATTCTCGGAGGCCGCGGTACCATCTTGTCCGTCGTCAACACGACATCCAATCCGACATGGCCTGTCCGAGCGACTGCGAATAACCGCGGAGTTTTCAAGCCGCAGCAGCAAACGGGTTTTCGCGACATACTGGACGGCACGGCGAACACGATCATGATGGGCGAGATTGCGACTGACCTGGGGGACAAAGATATCCGCACTCGATCGATCAGAGGCCAGGCGGTCAACACGCAAAACATCGTCGACAACCCGACGTATTGTCGCTCGACAAACAACAGGATCGATCCTCTGCGTCCAAGGTTTTGGGATCCGACCGTCGTTGACGGAACCGCCGCGGGAAATCTGTTGGGAACCCTACACGGCCGAGGCTTTCAGTGGGCCAGCAGTTTCCTTCCATTCACCGCCATGTTTACGGTCCTGCCACCGAATGCCGAACTGTGCGGTGCAGGTTCGGAGTCACAGGTGGTGCTTGCTCCTCCGTCGAGTCGCCATCAGGGTGGCGTTCACGTGTTGATGGCCGACGGTGCGGTCAA
>JBGTCJ010000112.1:0-3311 GCA_041748895.1 Pirellulaceae bacterium | reverse complement strand
CCCGTGGCGCGCTGCTGCTCGTTTCGGACGTTCCCGTCCTACCCGAGGGGATCAAGAGCGAGGCATCCGACGAAATCGTAACCCGCCAATTCGCCAACCTCCACCTTCAAATCGGCATTGAGGCGATGACCAAGATCGGTGCCGAAGGCGAAACGATTCGCCACTTTCGATACTGAGAAACCGAGCGTCCACGCGTCGATCAATCCACTGTGCGATCTCGCGGTCTTGCGATTTCGCACGCTCCATGCAGTCTCATCCGTCGTGCCCTTAGAGGTACATGCCGACGAATCCGCCCGCCAATTCGCTGTCGCTTTCGATCTGTTCGATCCGCTGCCGCGTTTTCTCGAGGTCGCCCGCAGCAATGTACCGATCGAATTCGACCATCATCGCGTGTCGAACGCTTTCGGCAAGGAATTCGACGATCGGCTCGGTCAACCAAGCGCAGGTCTCGCCATCAAGCCGGACGTTGAGGTCAACCGCTCGCGTATGCAAATCCTCGGGATCCGTCAGCACGGTCCCTTCGACCGCATACCGGACGACGCCGTGTTCCGCAGAGTTGGTCAGGTGAAATGTGCAGCTAGCCGACGAAAGGTAATACGCGTTGTGTGCCCCGTGCTTCTCTAGCGCCGCCTTGACCTTGAGCACGTATTGCTCATACGCCGGTGAAGCGTCAACGGGAATATCAAGCCTCGCGACGCTCCGCAGTGGCAAGCAATCGAATTCGATGTCGACCCAGCGACCATGTGGCGAAGTAGCGTCCATCAATCAATTCTAGCCCCGGTGTGAACAGTGTCGGCTTCCAGAACGAACGCTCTCATGTTACCGCTCACCCGATTGCTGCGTCAGTGATTGCGGCAACCTTCATCCCATTTTGCACTGTCAGGACGCTGGCGCGGTCGGCCGCGGCGATGCGTAAGTGTTGGCGCACTTTTCTTCCTTTCCCTCCGCGAGCGACTCCATCTCGTTGATCACCGCCTTGACCAAGTGCTGGCAGTACTCGTGCATGCTGTGATCGGAAAAATGGTCGACTCGCCAACCCGCCAGACCACGAATGAAACCTCGCCATCGATCACGACGCTTCATCAGGTAGTTGTATTTTTTGATATCGCCGTACCGGTTGAAGTAGACCTCTTGGCCGCAGTGGTGATACCCCATCCACGCCGGAGGAACGCGGGTTACGATGTCGTTGTTGTTAACGAATCGGTAATAGTCAAGCTTCACGTAATTGATGTACGCCTTGCTGCCTACTCGGGGGCTACCGTAGGTAAAAAGCTGGGTCGGATTGCTGTCGATGTAGGACAATAAACAGCGTCCGGCACAGATCGTCGCCATCGCGGCGCCAAGTGAATGTCCGCAGAAATAGAGCGGTAGTCGGTTGCTGGCCAACGCCGTTTCGAGCATCGGCCAAAGGTCATCCACCTCACGCTTGAACCCACGATGGACCCTGCCGACGGTCTCGGCCAGGACGGTGCCGACATTCGCGTCGGCGGCGATGTCGTTGAACTCGTGCGGCTCGGTGCCACGGCAGGCGATCACACAGTCTCGGTGATTTCGAAAACGGTAAGCTTGTGCGCCATCGTGATCGAAGAACGTCACGTCGGGAAACCCGATGGCTGTCGCGGCGCGCGTCGCTTCGTCGACGTCGTTGTAGGAAATCATCGATAATTCGGCGAACAGCAGCGCCCGCCGAAGGAAGGAGAGCTCGGCGATCTTTCCGCTGACATCGCTGTAGAGGACGAGCGGGCGTTCGCCCTTGTCCTGGATGATCTTGGGTTCCATCGCTCTTCGTCCATCGCAAGAGAAATCGAGACAATCCGGCTAACCGGCGACGCTGACCGTCGGTGGACGGACGGGGTCGGGCAACGACTCGGTGATTTGCGGATGGCCCCCGTTGCGGTCAACCCTGAGCGTGACATGCCGCCGCCAATGTTCGTCATCCACCAACGGAAAATCGATGCGAAAGTGGACGCCGCGAGATTCCTGTCGCGACAGTGCCGCCCGCGTCATCATCTGGGCCGTGCAGAGCAGGTTTTGAAGTTCCCAACCCTCGATGGTCACGAATTGACGCTTCATCACATAGGAGCAAAACGAATCCACCTGATGCGATGCCTCCCGCAAACCATCGGCATCGCGCTGCACGCCGACCAATCGCCCCATCAGACTTTTCAGTGATGCGCGCACGTCGGCGATATCGAACTCAGGTGCGGCAGGTTGGTCAGGTTGTTCGAGTTGAGCGGCGCGCATCGTGTCAGGCATCTCACGCGCGGCGCGTGACGCGGCCTCGCCTGCATGGGCGCCATAAACAAGCCCCTCGAGCAAGCTGTTGCTCGCCAAACGATTCGCGCCGTGCAACCCGCTGCTGGTGACCTCACCCGCGGCCCAAAGTCCCGGCAAGCTAGTTTGTCCCTGCAAGTCCACGGTTACCCCGCCAATCATGTAGTGGGCGCCAGGTCGAACCGGGATCGGGTCGCGCGTGATATCGAGTCCAAACTTGTGACAGGCCGAGGCGATTCCTGGAAAACGCGCGCGGACTTCGAGCGGATCGAGATGCGCCAGGCTGAGATAGACACACGCGTGCTTCGTCTTGGCCATTTGCATCACGATCGATTGGCTGACCACGTCGCGCGGCGCCAATTCTCCGCGTGAATCGTAACTGGGCATGAAGCGACAACCTTCGCTATCGATCAGATGTGCCCCCTCCCCACGGACCGCTTCGGTGATCAGCGAACGAGAGGCGCCGGCGATGTAAAGCACCGTCGGGTGAAATTGGCAAAACTCCATGTCTCGCAGTTCCACGCCGGCGCGGTATGCCGCGGCAAATCCGTCTCCCGTCGCGACCGGAGGATTGGTCGATTCCCGATAGACTTGACCGGCGCCACCGGTGCAGAGGATTGTCTGTTTGGCCCAAACCAGCATCGGAGGTCCACCCTCGCGGCTGACCAAAACACCATGGCATCGACCGTCTCGGGTAAGTAGGTCGATCGTGAAGGTCCGTTCCCAAATGTCGACGTGGGGGAGCGCACGCGTCCGTTCAATGACCGCCCGCATCACCTCTTTGCCGGTCGCATCACCGAGAGCGTGAACGATTCGCTCGTGGCTGTGCCCACCCTCGCGCCCCAGCGCCAGCGTCCCGCCGAGCTGATCGAATTGAGTGCCCCAACGAATCAATTCCTCGATTCGTTCAGGCGCTTCGCGAACGACCATGTTGACGACGTCGGGATCGCAAAGGTTACCGCCCGCCATCAAGGTATCGGTGACGTGGTTTTCGAACCGATCCTCCGGATCAATCACGCCGGCGATTCCGCCCTGGG
>JBGTCJ010000111.1:0-2235 GCA_041748895.1 Pirellulaceae bacterium | reverse complement strand
TCGAGCTAGAACCGAAAGATGCGACTGCCCGTCAGATCCTGAGGTCGCTCGTCCCGAGTCCAGCTCCGACGCCATCGGCGCCGGGCAGGCAAGCCGCGACGGCTGCCGCTGCGGATGATGCCGCGGCGCAACCGCCCGCTGACGAGAAGGAGACTGATTTGGTTGGCAGATGGCGTGCGGACGCCAAAGACGTGAGCATCGAGTTGATCGTCACCGAAGAGTTTGCGTTCACTTGGCGGGCGACACCCAAGGCGGGTGGTTCCGAGGGTGAAAGCCGACCCGACCGGCCCCCTGCCGCGGCGCAGACGGTTGAATTGCAGGGCGACTTGGCCGCAACGGGCGACATGCTGATTCTCGAGACCCAGGAGCAGGGATCGATGGTTGGCAAAGTCGTTTCTGGGGGGCCCGATCAATTCCAGTTCCTTGTTGCGGGAGGACCGCCTGAGGATCCTGGGTTGACGTTCCTGCGTCAGCCGGATTGAACCCGGCGAACCGATTGACGACGCGAGGCGTAGACGCCAACCTACCTTGGTTTCGTGGAAGGGCTACATTCGAGGGTGGTTTGCATGCCAGAGGCAGTAGAAGAGGTCAATCAGGGACGAAGCTTTCTGTCGACTCCGATGATGAGTGCCGAGGGAAGCCATGAGGTGGAAGTTGAGGCCACGCCGGTTCGAGTGACGGGTTTCGTCGCGTTGCTGCTCGGACTGATTAGCTTTTCTGCCGTTCTGGGTGCGTCATTGTTGGTGATTCCGGTCGGTGCGATCGTGTTGGCCACCATCGCCCTGCGGCCCTATCGGGGTGAGCGGCCGATCGGTTACTTGGCGGCTCAAATCGCCATTTTTTGTGCGGTCCTGTTCGCCGTTTGGGGTATCTCGGAGCGTCATTTCAAGGCCCGCGATCTTGGTGGGCAGGCCGAGCGATTTGCCGGCGAGTGGCTCCGCTTGGTCGGGCAGGGTGAGCTCGAGTTGGCCGTCGAGTTGCAGGTGCATCCCACGCGGCGGCAACCGGCATCGATGCCACTGAAGGATTACTATCAACGCAGCGAAACGGCGCGGGGATTGATGGATCAGTTCCGTGAACAGGAATTTATTCCTGAACTGATCGCCGCCGGAAGCCAACCCCAGTGGGTTCTTGATCGGGAACCCCACTCCTACACGCTCTACGGTCGCGAATTGACGCGAACGGTCTGGCGTGATGTCACAGGTCGGATCTCAGCGCTTGTGAAGGTCGAAATGGAATATTTTGGCAGCCCTCGCGTCGACTCACCCGCGTGGAAAGTCGAGTTGGTCAGCACGTTCATTGACGATTCGGATCGCGTGTAGGGCGAGACCGGTCCGAGCCTAATGAAAGTCACGACTTGGGATATGGAGACCCGACAATCGGTCTCGCAGTTCGGTGATCCGACCGACGATCACATGGATCACCCCTTGCCGGTTTTCGAGTTTGCCATCTACCAACCAAGCGCCGCTGACCCGCGCGATCGAATAAAATCGCTGCCAGACAGCCGGAAACAGGACCAGGTTGATGGGACCGGTTTCGTCCTCGATCGTGACGAACGTGATCCCCTTGGCCGTGCTCGGTCGTTGGCGGAGCAGAACCAAGCCCGCGACCCGAACGGGGCGTCCATCGCGAAGGTCGCGGAGCTGGGCCGCTTGGACGCAGCCCTCGCGGGTGAGATCGTCACGGATGAATGAGATCGGATGTGCCTTGAGGCTCAGGCCGGTCATCGCGTAGTCGGCATGGACCTCCTCAATCGGGAGCATCGGCGCAAGCGTGTCGGGAAGTGGGTCATCCTGATCGCAAGGGGCTAGTAGCGGCCGTGGTGACGGTGTTTTCTCTTGGCCGAGCGACTGCCAAATGGCGGCCCGGCGATCACTCGCGAGGCTTCGCACCGCGTCGGCGTCGGCAAGTGTTGCCAGGACGGCTTGCGACAACTCAGACCGCTGAGCCAGGTCGCTGAGGTCGCGATAGCGCCCTCCCCGCTGCCGCTGCTCGATCAATCGCTCGATCGACGCTTTCGAGAGTCCCTTGATCATCCCCAGTCCCAAACGAATCGCGATCGGCGACGGCTCCTCAGCGACGTCGGATTCGAGCGTTGAGTCGGCGTCGCTCGCATTGACATCGGGCGGCCGTACCTCGACACCATGCTTGCGAGCGTCGGCGACCAGTTGGGCCGGGGCGTAGAAACCCATCGGTTGGCTGTTGAGCAGGGCGACGCAAAAGGCCGCGGGGTAG
>JBGTCJ010000110.1:0-5066 GCA_041748895.1 Pirellulaceae bacterium | reverse complement strand
ACGCTCCGCTCCCGCATCCTTTTTTTCGACGCCTTCATGACACGATTTGATCGCCCCGCCGATGTACCCCCTACTCAGGCGGATGCCGATTTCGGGGGCCTCCGAGTCGCGTCGCTTGAAAGCCGTCGGCGCGATGACATGGCACGCTTGATCACTCGGCATGGTGGCGTCGCGCACGTCAGCCCATCGATGCGCGAGGTGCCCATCAAGCCCAATCGAAAGGCCATCGAGTTTGCGTATCGTCTGATGACCGGTCATATCGGTGCAATGATCCTGATGACCGGGGTCGGCTTTCGCTTCCTCGTCAGCGCCGTCGAAGAAAGTGTCGGACGTCAACGATTTCTTGACGCGTTGTCCGATATTCCGACGATCGTTCGAGGGCCCAAGCCGGCGGCGGCGTTGCGTGAATTTGGGCTGACTGCGACTCACCGTGTCCCCGAGCCTAATACGTGGCGCGAACTACTGCAGACCGTTGATCGTGAGATCTCGGTGACCAACATGAATGTCGGCTTGCAGGAGTACGGTGTGACCAACGCCAGCTTGGTCGCCGGTTTGGAGGCGCGAGGTGCGATGGTCGAGCCGGTCCGCGTCTATGGATGGGAACTGCCCGAAGACTCGGGTCCGCTCGAGGCAAATATCCGATCGCTTGCGGCGGGCGAGCGTGACATGTTGCTTTTGACGAGTGCTCACCAGATCGTCAACATGCTGCGGGTGGCCGAGCAGATCGGGATCGTCGATCAGCTTCGTGAAGGGCTACGGAGGACGGTGATTGCGTCGATCGGACCAACGACGACGCAGATGCTCGAAGAATGTGATTTGGTTGCCGACGTCGAACCGGCGCATCCCAAGATGGGCCACTTGGTCGTCGAGGCCGCGAGGCGTGGGCAATCGCTGGTGAAGCTTAAACGCCAGACGCTCGCCTCGGTCGGTTGGCAGGGATCGCCATCGCAGTCGACGCCAGCGGTCCCTACGACCGCCAGCGAGTCATCCGCACCGAGGAAGTCTGTTGCAAGGCATCCCAGCGATCAAAGCCTGTTCATGCGAGCGTGTCGAGGCGAGGAGACCTCGCGAACGCCGATCTGGCTGATGCGTCAGGCTGGAAGATACATGGCCGAGTACCGCTCGGTACGGTCGGCGCAGTCGTTTATCGAGCTCTGCAAAACGCCGAAGCTGTGCAGTGAAGTGATGTGCACGGCGGTCGAGCGGCTCGGTGTGGATGCGGCAATCATTTTTTCGGATCTATTGCCGATTCTTGAGCCTTTGGGTTTTGAGCTCGAGTACGTCAAGGGTGACGGCCCGGTCATTCACAATCCGATCCGCCAAGCGAGCGAGGTCGATCGTGTGAGAGAGCTCGAGGACGCTTCGTCGCTCGACTTCGTTTTCGAGACGGTTCGACAAACGCGCGCCGACCTACCCGAGTGGATGCCGCTGATCGGCTTTGCCGGGTCTCCGTTTACGCTTGCCAGTTACGCGATCGAGGGCGGTGGAAGCCGTCAGTATGCCGCGACCAAGGCGATGATGTATGCCGATGGCCAGGCTTGGAACGTATTGATGCAAAAACTCTCCTACGCCGTGATCGTGTATCTCAATCATCAAATTGCGGCGGGGGCACAGTGCGTTCAGCTTTTCGATAGTTGGGCAGGGTGTCTTTCGCCTCACGATTATGCGACTTACGTTCAGCCTTTCATGCGGGCCATCCTGGCGGGGATCACGCCTGGCGTACCGGTGATCAATTTCGCGACCGGCAACCCTGAGCTCCTGCCGCTGCTGGTCGGTGACTCGCGGACCGTGGTCGGTGTCGATTGGCGAATACCGATCGATGTGGCGTGGCAACGGATCGGTCACCAGCGGCCGGTTCAGGGCAATCTGGACCCTGCGGTGCTGTTGGGAAGTACCGAGCGGATTGCCGAGCAAACGCGAAGAGTGCTCGACGCCGTCGGTGGAAGGCCGGGACATATCTTCAACGTGGGACACGGCATCATGCAGCAGACGCCGGTCGAAAACGTGATTCGGCTGGTCGAACTTGTCAAAGAATTGAGCGTTCGATGAGCGGGATGCCGACCGTTGTCTGTCCGTTTTGTCCGCTTCACTGTGACGACATCCCAATGGAATCGATGCGGCGCGGTCAAACGGGGTGCTCGACGGCTGATGCGAGGGTTCGGCAGTGCGATCGCTTGCTGGATCGCGATCCGCATCCCAATGGCGGTATGCCTGAGAAGATCGACAGCGAGAAAGTTGGCTTACGCACGGATGAGATCGACCGCTTGAAGATCGCAGATCTTTGGATCCGTCAGGCCAGGCGGATCGTCATCGACGGAACGATAGTCGATCTCGAGACAGCCCGCGCCGTGGCGGGTTTCGTCGGGCGGCATGACGCCAACGTCAGGCTCGATGGACTAAACGACCGACATACCACGCGGAAGGATTGCATCGCAGCGGGCTATCGGGAGACATTCGCGCGGGATGGCGGGTTCACGGCAACGATTGGTGAGGCGATCGCGAGAGACGCGGCAGTGACCTATTTGGGCGATGTCGATGCGGCATGGCCTCGCCTCCGACATCGGCTCAGGCGTTGTCAAGCGAGCCCGTTTGTTGAGCTCCAAGACCCGCCCGACGGCGCCGCCGATCTCTCAGCAGGTGACGCGATTCCGCTACCCGAGCGTCTCGCCAGCATCCGTCGTGAATTGATCCAATGCGGTTTGGACGCTTTCGCTGACGCCGCTCGGCGATATCAAGTTTTTGTGGTCGCCCCGAGTCTGGCCGATGACCATGATCCCCTGCTGATTTGGTCTTCGCTATTCGGACTGATCCGTCAGTGGAATGGGAGCGGACGCGCGGCATTGTTGTCACTGGACAATTCAATGACCGCAAGAAGCGTGATGGCCTGGAACGGGATTGCCGTCCGAGGCGAAAGCGATTGCGATGACCCGGACTCTCTCGTGATCACTCTAAGACCGTGGGGCGATTGCGAATCGTGGATTGCTGACCAACCGCCCCTCACGCCAGATCCAAGGCCGAGTCGGCGTATTGTGATCGGAAACGGAATACCCACGCGGGGGAATGGTGAGGATTGTATTGAACTGCCGGCGAGCGTTCCGGGCGTTCATCGCGACGGAGTAGTGATACGCGGTGACGGATCGGTTACGCTTCCACTGACCCCCTGGCGACCTGATGGCCTTCCCTCGCCGGCAAGTTACTTTCAAAGTTGGACTAGGACAGCGTAGGAGACGAGGCGATGACGAAGTTTAGGATCTTGCGGTTGTTGGCGGCGATGTTGTTTCCAGTCCTTGCGTCGGTTCCGGTTCGATCGGCGGATCGGCCGAACCTCGTCTTGATCGTTGCGGACGATCTTGGTTACGGCGAAACCGGGATGCAGGGCAATCGCGAAATCCCGACTCCGGCGATCGATCGGTTAGCCGCCGATGGCGTTCGATGCACCGCCGGCTATGTCACGTCGTCGTACTGCAGTCCCTCGCGAGCAGGGATGATGACCGGTCGATTTCAATCTCGCTTCGGCTACGATTTGAACCCGACGGGAGAGAGAAATCTGCTGCCCAATGCCGGCTTACCGGGTTCGGAAACGACCTTTGTGGAGCGGATGCGACAGGTCGGTTACCGCACCGGTTTGGTCGGGAAATGGCATCTCGGAGCGAGCCCAGCCATGCATCCGACTCAGCGGGGGTTTGATTCGTTTTATGGATTTTTGCACGAGGGTCATTACTTCGTGCCAGGACCTCCCTACGAGAACGTATTGACCATGACGCGTACCCGCTCGCTCGCTCCGGGCGAAAGGGTCCGAGAGGGGAACTGGATCCGTGGAAATTACACGGGTGGCGACGAACCGGACTACGACGGCAGCAATCCGATATTGCGGATGACCCAGTCGATCGAGGAGCCTGAGTACTTGACCGATGCGATCACGCGGGAGGCGGTCTCGTTCATCGCGGCGACCGACGCGGATCAGCCGCAACCGTTTGCTTTGGTTGTGGCCTACAACGCGGTCCATAGCCCGATGCAGGGTTTGACGACGGACCTCGAGGCCATTCATGGGATCGAAGATGACCAAAGAAAGATCTTTGCCGCGATGCTCGTTGCGTTGGATCGTGGCGTCGGAAGGATTCGCCAGGCGATCGACTCGGCCGGCTTGACCGGAAACACACTGGTCGTCTTCCTCAGCGACAATGGCGGGCCGACCCGAGAGTTGACCAGCAGCAACGCGCCGCTGCGCGGTGGCAAAGGGGACGTTTACGAGGGCGGCGTTCGCGTGCCGATGGTTTGGGCGTGGCCGGGCAAGCTTCCCGCCGGCCGAATCGAGGACCGACCGGTGCTGAGCCTCGATATCGCCGCAACGGCTCTCGCGTTGGCGGGCGTTGAGGATTCCCAACCGATGGACGGCATAGACGTGACGCAGCAGCTAACGGGACAGAAAGCCGCGCCGGTCAATCGCCGAATCTATTGGCGGATGCAGCGGGGAAAGACGGCGTTGCGAGAGGGTGACTGGAAGTTGGTGCGGCCCGGCCCGACGGCGCCGCTCGAGCTCTACCATCTGGCAAGCGATCCTGGGGAGACGCGGGACCTGGCCGCAACCGAATCCGCCGCCATGAGGTCGATCGTTCAAGCGTGGATGGCGATGGATGCCGAAATGGCCCCGCCGATTGAACTCGGGAATTGAACGGCTATGGATCACGAGCAGGGCGGACAAGTGAGCGAGGGTGAGTCGTGACTATACTCATCACTCGGGCCTTTAGCGAGTTCCAACGGCGACGGGTTATCGTTGCAAGAATTCGGATCGGCAACAGACCGCATGATCGAGCAGCGAATGAATCCGTTCAAATTCTTTCGGACAGCCGGCAGGAATCTCGCCAGCCAGCACCCCAATCCGCGAATGACATGGGCTTCACGAAGCCTTTCACAATCGATCTCGCGAACCAGCCTGTTTCTGAAAAGACAAATATGGATTTGGCCGATTATCGCGGTCTTGGTATTGGGATCGGTCGGCTTTCTTACCAAATCACTCGTTGAGTCGACCATTCGGGGCAATCTTAGCGCGGGATTGCAGTCATTCA
>JBGTCJ010000109.1:0-4037 GCA_041748895.1 Pirellulaceae bacterium | reverse complement strand
TCCGCTTTGTGCCCTCGGCGGTACTCCCAGCGTTACCCATCGTCTATGATGGAAATGCGAGGGCGACCCCTCTCGCGACCCGCCCAACCATCCCTCCGAGTCCCCTGGCCGATGAACCTCCGATCGACCGCAGGTCTTTTTCTGTTTTGCTTGCTGTGGCGACCTGTCGCCACGGCCGTCGGTGCGGAAGTGGCCAGCCCGCCACAACCCGAACAGCCGTTTGTCGAGCGGATGGTTCCCTTTTTGGCAACGCATTGCAACAGTTGCCACGGTGGTGAATCGCCCGAGGCCGACCTCTCGTTTTCTCGTTTTGAACAGGGTTCGAACGTTCAAGCGGAATACGCACTCTGGGAGCGAGTGCTCTCACTCCTCGAGCAGCGAGAGATGCCGCCTGCGGACCAGCCTCAACCGAGCGAGGAGTCCTTGGTCGAAATCTGCGAGTTGATTCGGGCTGAGCTCGATTCGTTCGATTGCTCGGGCGCCGCCCGTCCTGGCCGAGTGACGATTCGGCGGCTCAATCGCACCGAATACAACTTGACCATCCGCGACTTGGTCGGGATCGACTTCAGGCCCGCCGACGACTTTCCCTCGGATGACGTCGGACATGGGTTCGACAACATCGCGGATGTGCTCTCGATGTCGCCCATCTTGGTGGAGAAGTATCTCCATGCGGCCGAGTCGATCATCTCGCAAGCCTTTGACGATCCGATCGCGCGACGGGCCATCGAAGTCCACTCGTCCAGTCGCGCCGGTGATGGCCAGCACGACGCGAGTCGGCGAGCGCAGTGGCGGGTGAATCTCGAGCGGGATGCGACGGCCTTTGCCACCCGAGCATTTCGGCGTCCGGTTACCCAACAAGAGGTGGCGCGATTGATGACGCTGGTGGATCTTCATCGCGGCGGCGACGTGCAGCGTGACCGTCGCGAGGGTGACGATTCCCATTTGCGTGGCTCAGCATCCGACGAGCGTCGGTTCATTGACGAACCGCTGCGGACGATCTGCACAGCAATTTTGACGTCTCCGCACTTCCTGTTCCGCATCGAGAGAGATCCCGAAGCGATCGAAGTTCCTGGCGACTCGTCCGCGCCGGCGGACGATCCTGTCGTTCGCCGCTTGAACGGTTACGAGGTTGCTTCGAGGCTGTCTTACTTTTTGTGGAGCAGCATGCCGGACGAGGAATTGTTCCGCCTCGCCGCCGAAGGCAAGCTTCTCGAGCCGGCCGTACTCACCGCCCAAGTTGAGCGGATGCTGACGAACCCCAAGTCGCGCGCCTTGGTCGATCATTTCGGCGGCCAATGGTTGCAGCTCCGCGATTTGCAGACGCTATCGCCCGATCCGGCGCGGTACCCGGCCTTCGACGAGGAACTGAGAGCGGCCATGGCGGCCGAGACCGAGGCCTTCTTCGAGGCAATCCTGCGGGAGGATCGCAGCGTCCTCGATTTTTTGAACGCCGATTTCACGTTCGTCAATGATCGCTTGGCAAGGCACTACGGGATCGAAGGCGTCGAGGGCCCCGATTTCCGGCGGGTGGATTTGCCGCCTCAGCGACGGGGCGTGCTGACTCACGCCAGCATCCTGATGTTGACGTCCAATCCGACGCGGACGTCGCCGGTTAAGCGAGGCCAATGGATCCTTGGCAATGTGCTCGGCGAGCCGCCGCCACCGCCACCGGAGGGTGTCGAGGAGTTGGATGAGGACGGCGAGACGCTGGGGTCGCTGCGAGAGCGAATGGAGCAACACCGCGCGAACCCCTCCTGCTCGGTGTGTCATCGTCAGATGGATGCCCTTGGGTTTGGGCTTGAGAATTTTGATCCGATCGGTGCCTGGCGAGATCGGGATGGGAAGTTTGAAATCGATCCATCGGGGCAACTGCCGGGTGATCAACATTTTGCGGGGCCGGCTGAGTTGATGGACGTTCTTGCCGGCCAGAGGCGTGACGCGTTTTGCCGCTGTCTCACGGAAAAGATGTTAACCTACGCGTTGGGCCGAGGGCTCGTGCCTCATGACCGCTGCGCGGTCAATTCGATCCTCGCCGAACTTGCCGACCATCGGTTTCGTTTTCGCGCGTTGGTCAATGCGATTGTAACGAGCGATCCTTTCCTCTATCGAGAAGTGGTGGGAACAGAGTGATGCGGAAACCAAACCCAGTTTCGAGGCGGGCGTTGCTCCGTGGGCTCGGTGTCTCCTTGGCACTGCCGAGTTTTGAGTCGCTCGTATCGCGATCGGTAATTGCTTCAACCCCTTTGCGAAACGCGACGACACCGACGCGGATGGCGGCCATCTTTGTCCCCAATGGCGTGCACGTGCCCGATTGGGTGCCGACGACGAGCGGGTTCGGATATCAGCTGCCGTACATTTTGGAGCCACTGTCCGCCGTTCGCGATGACCTTTTGGTGCTGAGCGGTTTGACCCATGACAAGGGGCGGTCCAATGGTGACGGTCCCGGTGATCACGCGCGGAGTGCCTCGGTCTTCTTGACCGGCGCGCAGCCTCGAAAGACGGATGGATCGAATATCCGCGTGGGGATATCGGTCGACCAGTACGCTGCGCAGGCGATTGGCGGCGCGACCCGCTTGCCCTCGCTCGAGCTGGGATGCGAGGAAGGACGGGGAGCAGGCAACTGCGATTCGGGATACAGCTGTGCCTACTCGTCGAATATTTCCTGGGCATCGGAGACCACCCCGGTTGGAAAAGAGGTTAACCCACGGCTGGCATTTGAGCGGATGTTCTCAACCTCCCAGTCCGGTGACGCTGTCCTCGGTAGCCGTCAACAGCGACTGGCGATGCGGAAAAGCATCCTCGACTACGTCGCCGACGACGCGCAGCGGTTGCAGAAGGATCTCGCGCGATCGGACCAGCGGAAGCTCGATGAATTCCTCAGCGGCGTTCGTCAGGTCGAGCGGCAGATCGAACACGGTGAGCAGGAGTCGAAACAACCGGGGGCGGCGGAGATGGAGATCCCCGAGGGCGTACCGCAGGAATACGCCGACCACATTCGTCTGATGCTCGACATGATCGTCATCGCTTTCCAGAGCGACTCGACTCGAATCGCGACGATGATGTTTGCCAACGCCGGAAGCAACCGCAGTTATCGCGAGATCGGTATTGCCGATGGGCACCATAGCCTGTCGCATCACGCCGGTGACCCCATCAAGCACGCAAAGATTCGACAGATCAACCGTTTCCACACCACTCAACTGGCTTATTTTCTCAAGCGACTGAAATCGATTCCTGAAGGTGACGGAACCTTGCTCGATCATTGCATGATCCTTTACGGCAGCGGACTGAGCGACGGGAACCGGCACAACAACGAGAATCTTCCGATCTTGCTTGCCGGACGTGGCGGAGGAACGATCGACCCTGGGCGTCACGTCGCCTACTCCACCGAAACCCCGCTCTGCAACCTGTTCCTCTCGATGCTTGACCGCGTCGGTGCCCCGGCACCGTACATCGGAGACAGCACGGGGCGATTGACGGGGTTGCAGGTTTGATGCGGCGGCGCATCGTCATGTTGCGGATCGGCGCGCGTCACGAGGCGCGGATCAGAGCGTGGATCGTCGCGGGCGTTTGCGCCACCATATCGCTAGCCACGCCATGTGCGAGCGGGGACGAATCCGCCTCACCGCTTGCTTCCGCGGTCGCGGCGCTTCGGAGCGAGGATCTCGCGACTCGGCGCGATGCTGCGTACGAGTTGGCGTCGCTCGCCGCGACGATCGGCACTAGTGAAAATTCGGAACCCATCGTCGCCGCGTTGGTTGCGGCGCTGGACGATCGAGACAATCAGGTTTGGATGCAATCGGTCCAAGCACTCGCTCGTTTGGGGCCTTTGGCGAGCCCCGCTACGGATCGATTGATCCAGGATCTCGGGGATCGCGATGATCAGAAACGTTACCGTAGCGCCTTCGCGCTTGGCCAAATCGGCGCCGACGCGGTGGAACCGCTGATCCGCGTGCTGCGCGAGGGCCCGTCTTCGTCGCAGGGATCCGCGGCCGAGGCGATCGGGTGGATGGGAGCGGAGGGTGCGGCGGCCACGGCCG
>JBGTCJ010000108.1:0-7854 GCA_041748895.1 Pirellulaceae bacterium | reverse complement strand
GTCGCGGAACGATGAGTTGTAGCGATGGACGAAGACGCCGCGACACGAAGCCGCACGACTCTGCGGTGCCATTGCATTGAAGTTAACGCCGAGGTCGTTGATTCCACCGTGCCACTCGATCATCGAGTCCCCCACGCAGGCGAGATAGTTGATCCGGCCCTGGGCAGGCAATCCAACGCCTGGGTCGCTCGGGCATCGCAGCGTCGATACTTCCGTCAACCACGGAGCGTAGCGAGCCGTCGCGTGCTGCGCCAGAGCGCGTCGAGGACCAGGCCCCATCGGTGGAAACTGTGCAAGCGTCGCGGGGTCAACCAACGGGTTGCTGATCTGCTCCCATACGGCTTGCTGTTCGATGTAGGGTGTCAACGGTACGACCCAGCTGAGTTCAAGCCGATTGCTCGACGTCGGTGAGTTGGCCGGGGTCGGTCCTTCGCCGTTTGTTCCCGCGCGGAATGGCGTGCCGGTACCGTGTTTGGGAAGCATGTTGAAGGAGGCGTGGTAATTGTGCATTCCCAGGCCGAGTTGCTTGAAGTTGTTGCTGCAACTCATCCGCCGGGCTGCCTCGCGTGCGGCCTGAACCGCCGGCAACAGCAATCCCACCATCACGCCGATGATGGCGATCACCACCAGCAATTCGACCAGTGTAAAGGCGCTCCTTGCGGCGTGCCCGTGTCTTGATGCCGTGCGCATTTCAGTCCTCAATCCTGAGTGAAAAAACGAAACAAAAATTCGATCGGTTCGGTTTGGCCTGCTCATTTCGCTCTCGGCGGATAGGTCGGGGGCTTCCAATTGGGCGGCAGTTTTCCCTGGGGCTTGACCCCCAGAGCGCCATCGGGAATGAGATGGTCCTGAGCCTGCACGAGGGGAAGATTGTCAGGCAAATGCTTGATGCGAAAATCCTTGAACTGAACCGTCATGGCCGGACCCACATGCACTTGAACCGCTAGGACGCCTTCGAGCGCTCGCTGATTCTCGTCGAAATCAATAAGATCTGCGGTCATGTGTCCGTCGATCCAGTGCTGGTGGCGATTGCCCTCGGCCAGCACGCGATACTCATGCCACTGGTCAGCCTCAAACTCTTTCACAGGCATATTCTCGATCACCCAAGGTTGTCCTTGTGGATCGACAATCACGCGTTCGCCTGTGTGAGACAAGATGCGGCGACCCCGCTCCTCATAAAGCATGCCATTAAAGTTCGGGTTGTTGGCCACGATGTCACACTGGTAGCCGCTGACCACATCGAGTCCTAACTCAGGTCGCGAGAGCCCGCGATACTGCAATCCGCTGTTCCCTCCCGGCGAGATTTTGACCTGAACTCGCAAATCAAAGTTTCGGATCGTTGAGCCCTTCCAGCTCAAGAATTGATTCATCTTCAGCGACCCGTCGGTGGTCCCTGTGAGCGCACCATCGACCACGGACCACAAATCGGGATCGCCGGTCCAACCGGCGAGCGACTTTCCGTCAAATAGTGACACGAATCCGTCAGCATCCGGCCGGGTACCCACTGCTGCGGATGCCTCGGGGTGTGGCACCGTCGATGCCTCAAAGGGAACGTCATGCGGGCTCAGCGGCCCACCGAGCTGGTCAACCTGAGTCTTGGTCCGCTCTCGCATCTCCTGCAAGACCGAAGCGTACTTGGGGTTGCCGGCGAGATTCACCAGTTCGTCGGGGTCGTTCTTGAGATCATGCAAGAACTCGTGATTGTCATGGTCGAAATAGCAGACGTACTTGAAGTCGCTGTTGCGGATGCCCTCGAATGCGGGGATTCGATGGCGGACGGCGAAGTGCTCGTGGAACGACTCCCTACGCCAATCCGCGGGCTCGCTCGCTTCGACAATCGGCTTTAGACTCGCGCCCTGGTAATGCTGCGGAATGTCGGCCCCGGCCCAGTCGACAAAGGTCGCGGGCAAGTCCAAGTTCAAGGCGATCGCGGAGGTGACCTTGCCGCGATGTTCCTCACTGACTCGCGGGTCGTAGATGATCAAGGGAACCCGAAGCGATTCCTCGTAGTGCGTCCATTTCCCCGTGAGCCCGCGATTGCCCATGTAGTAACCGTTATCAGCCGAATAAACGATGATCGTGTTGTCCGCCAAACCCGCGTCGGAAAGTGCCTTTTGAAGACGCCCGATCTCATGGTCGATCCCGCTGACCATGCGGTAATAGGCTCGCATATTCAATTGGTACTTGTGGTCCGTGTTCCACCGCCAAAAGAAACGCTCGCGATTGATCGTGGTCTTGAAAAAGTCCGGCAACGCATCAAAGGTTTTCGCGGCGCTTAATTTGGGCGGAGCGATGTCAACGTCGTCATACATCCCATCGACCGTTCGCGGCCAGGGAAAGTGTCCAATCCCCGGCCTTCGATCACCATCTTCGGCATGACAAGCGTTGAACCAAAGGTTCAGCGCGAAAGGCTTGTCCTGAGGCTGCGACTGGATGAACTCGATCCCTCGGTCAACGATCAACTCGGTTTCGTGTCGCAGACTACCGTCGGGCAGTTTTTTGTAGTACGGGTTACGAAAAATGTTCTCGAACTCGTCAAAGTGATCCTCGCGGACGAACGACGCCGGCATCGTGGAGTGCCATTTTCCAAAAAAGCCCGTCCGGTAGCCCCTCTCTTTCAAGATGTCGCTGAATAGCTTCTCGACGGTCTCGGGGCGCGCCATATCGTATTTCCCTGGCGTGCCAAAGCCGCGGCCGGTCAATCCGGTGAGCACGGTCGTTCGGCTGATCCAGCAAATCGACTGGCTCACGAAAGCGTTCTCAAATCGAATGCCGCGGCGTGCGAGGCTGTCAATATTCGGTGTCTTGATCACCGAATTGCCGTAGCAGCCCAGCGTGCTGGTCGTGTGATCATCGGTGAACAGGAAGACAATGTTCGGGCGATCCCGCGCTCCGGCCGGTTCTTGCGCTCGGGCCAATGGGACAGCGAGCGATACCAAGCCGAGCAACAGACAGCGGAGACACATGGGCAATCCACAACGGAAAAGAGTAATGGTGAAGTCCGTCACCTTCCACGACGGAAGTCCGCAGGACGCGACGGTTACCTGACCCCACCCGGACGCGAGTGCGAAGGCGTAGGCTCCATCAAGACCAAGTCTACACGGGTGAATGCGCCCCAACTACGGTCCGGTTAGGGAAAAAGAACGCCCCTCAGCTCGATTTTTTCCGCGCCTGGGACGTTCTCGCTTGACGGTCGTACCCCGCCCAAAGTTCTCGCGCCGATCGCAAACGCTGCGGCCAATTGTCGAAAGCGCTGCTTCGCTCGCGGGCTTGGCGCCACGGTGAAGCGAAAATCGAAAGATCGATCCGGTCGGATAGATTCTCGAGACTTTTAAACCCGTGGGTCGTCGGCGTGAAACGCGGCCGGGAGTCGATGGGACGACTGATGGGGAACGGGTGCTGCCAGACGGGACCGAACACAACAACATCGTCGGCTCTTCCGATGTTTGCAGAAAAAACTCGTCGTCCTTGTCGATTCTCCGAACCGCCGCTCGATCACTATCCAGCACACAATCGTTCTACACCAGAAAAGGAGTATTGACCATGTTTGCCAAGCCTCAGTCAGAACATCAGTGGTTGCATCAACTCATCGGCGACTGGGACTTTCAGCATCACTGTCAAATGCCCGATGGCACCGTATCGGAAACGCCAGGGAAGATGAGTTGCCGGTCGCTTGGCGGCATGTGGTTGCTTTGTGAAAGCAATGGGATTGCGGACGATGGTGCGCCCTGGTCATCCCTGATGACGCTCGGCTTCGACCCCGCTCAGGATCGATATGTCGGCACGTTCATCGGTTCGATGATGGCAAACATCTGGCACTATCGCGGCGTCGTCGATGCGACGGGAAAGAGGTTACCGCTGGACTCGGAGGGCCCCAAGTTTGACGGTAGCGGAACGGGCCGGTACCGCGACACCATCGAGATCGTCGATGCGGATAGTTGGCTGTTCACCAGCGAGATGCTGACGGACGATGGGCAGTGGGTAAAGTTTCTCGATGGCAAGCACGTCCGCGCACGGAATTAGGTTTATATTCGAAATCGATCAGGAGCAACACAATGCGAGTGATGGTATTGGTCAAAGCGTCGCCCAGTTCCGAGGTGGGTAAGTTGCCGAGCGAACAGCTCATGAAAGAGATGGGGCGGTTCAACGAAGAGCTCGTCAAGGCAAAAATCATGAAGTCGGGCGACGGGCTCAAGCCCAGTTCGGCAGGAGTTCGAGTCCATTTCTCAGGGGACAATCGAACAGTCAGCGGCGGCCCGTTCACTGAGACGAAGGAGTTGGTGGCTGGCTTTTGGATTTGGGACGTGAAATCGATCGATGAGGCGATCGAGTGGGTGAAACGCTGTCCCAACCCGATGCCCGAGAATTCGGACATCGAGATTCGTCCGCTTTATGAAATGGCAGATTTCGCAGAATGCGATCCCAGGGGCGAAGTCGCAATGCAGGAAGATCGGTTGACCCAAACGCTGGCGAATCAATCGATGGCCGTCACGCCCTACTTGTTTTTTTCAGGACGCTGTGAAGAAGCGCTCGACTTCTACAAGCATGCGTTCGGAGCCGATATCGGTATGGTCATGCGCTTCAGCGAAACGCCTGTTGAAGTGCCCGCGGGAATGCTGCAACCGGGATTTGAAAATAAGATCATGCATGCGGAGTTCACCGTTGGCAGCATGACGATCATGGCTTCGGATGGTTGCGATGACAAGTCGAAGTTTGAAGGATTTCGGTTGGCGATTTCGGTTGCTACCGAGGCCGATGCGCACCGGACCTTTGGCGCACTCGCAGAAAGCGGAACGGTCGACATGCCACTCGGGCCGACATTTTGGTCACCGCTTTATGGCATGGTAACGGACAAATTCAAAGTCGGTTGGATGGTCATGGTATCGGCGGATGAATCAAAATGAAGTACATGTTGTTAATCTACGGCGCCGAAGATTCGTGGACCGATCAGCAGCGAGAGGCGTGCATGGCTGAGTCAATGGAGATTTGCAGAAAACTCGAAGCCGAGGGAAAGTGGATCGCGTCCTCGCCGCTGCATTCGGTGCAGACCGCGACGAGTGTCCGCGTCAGGGACGACCGGCGACAAATCACCGATGGGCCGTTTGCAGAAACGGTCGAACAACTTGGCGGGTACTACATCATCGACGTCGAGAACCTCGACGAAGCCATCTCGATTGCCGCCCGTATTCCTCCCGCCAAGAAAGGCACCGTCGAGATTCGTCCTCTTCTAGACCCACCGCCACTTCCACCTTTCAAGGGCTAAGGCAACCAATGAATCGCAATCCGGTCGGCTGGTTTGAAATCTACGTTCAAGATATCAATCGGGCCACGAAGTTTTATGAAGCGGTATTGAATGTCGGGCTGACACGGCTCGAATCACCGATGCCAGACCTGCAAATGATGGCGTTTCCAATGGACGCGAGCGGGGAAGGGGCCCCCGGAGCAATCGTCAAAATGGAAGGATGCCCCTCTGGAGGAATGGGAACGTTGGTCTACTTCTCATGCGAAGATTGCGCGATCGAAGCATCACGCGTTGAGCCGGCCGGTGGCAAGATTTGCAAGCCGAAAATGTCAATCGGTCAGTATGGTTTCATCGCATTGGTGATGGATACCGAGGGGAACATGGTCGGCCTACACTCGATGAACTAAATGGTCTGTCAACGTTTGCGTATCAGGGGACCGTGTTCTTAAAGATCTTGCCATCTTTCATGATCAAAAGAAAACTGTCCGTTGGATTTTCGATCAGCTCGATGTTTGCGATCGGGTCACCGTCAACCAACAGCAGGTCGGCGAGGGCTCCTTCTTCAATGATTCCAAGCTTTCCCGGATAGGGGTTGCGCTCGCCGCACATGGCGAGCAGTTCCGCGTTGTCAGCGGTTGCCATCTGTAAAACGCTGGCTGGCGAGAACCACCTCACGAGCTTGACGAGCTGTTTCCCTTGCCGATTTGCAAGGCCTGCGTCAAACAACGTGTCGGTGCCGAAGGCTGTGCGAATCTTGTACTGCCTCGAAAGGCGGTAGGCCAAGTCGGTGCCCTCGGTCACTCGCAGTTGCTTGCGGCGATTGGAGGATCCTTCGGGAAAGGCGATCGCATCGTCGTCGTCCAAGAACGGCTGCAAACTCCACCAGATCCCTTTTTCGGCCATGAGTTTGGCAGTTTCATCGTCCAACATCTGACCGTGTTCGATGCACCTCACGCCCGCTTCGATTGCCATTTGGACGGCTTGGGGTGTGTAGGCATGGACGCTGACGTAGGTACCCCAACTCTCCGCGGCTGCGACCGCTGCCTTCAATTCGTCGAATGTGTACTGGGTCACATCGAGGGGATCGTGGTTGGACGACACGCCACCGCCAGCCATCACTTTGATCTGCGTGGCTCCGCGCATTAAATTTTCTCGCGTGCGCCTCAAGACTTCTTCCACACCGTCTGCGATGGCTGTCATGCCGACGGCTTCCAGGTACGTTGGCGAAGCGCCAGAGGCACGCGGCAGATCGGTAATGGAACGGAAATCTCCGTGACCCGAGGTCTGCGAAATGGTGGCTCCGGAGGGATAGATCCGCGGACCGGCAAGGATTCCCTCATCGATCGCTCGCTTGAGGGCAAAGGAGGCGCCGCCCATGTCGCGCACCGACGTGAAGCCGCGCATCAGCTGCCTCTGGGCGGCCTGGCCCGCGACAAGCGCAACATAGCTAATTTCCGAACTCAGACCCACCTGGAGGGAGATGCTTTCCATCATGGTGTGAACGTGGGCGTCGATCAGGCCCGGCATGAGCGTCCGCCCGGCGCCCTGGATGATCAGGGTATCGGCCCGCCGGTCCACTGGAATTGGCTCGGCCGAGATCTGCGCGATCTTGTTCCCTCGAACGAGCACGTGGGACGGTGGGGACAACTCGCTATTCGTGCCGTTGAAAACTCGAACATTCTCAAACAACACGACGCGTCGTGGGGTTTCCTGACCAGTCGCCGTGTGCGTGATCGAGAAGGCCAAAGCAAGGACCCGAAGGACCACATTCGCATGTTCGTTGACCACGGCGGCACTCCAAACGGTATTCGCATTTCATCGACAAACGAGGCGAGTTCCCATCGTACCTTGGCCTCGGGCTCCCGTGGTCCTCTGAAAAAGGTCGGTGTCCGAGATAGCGAGTCGTGTTCGCCATCCGCCGGGCGCCGAACTGGTTAGAGTCCAAGCCATCGCGGCAGCCAGAGGCTGACGGCGGGAACAAAGGTGACAATCAACAACGTGGCCCCGAGTGGAATCAGGAAGGGAAGGATCCCGCGAACGACCACGGCCAGGCTCGATCCGGTCACGCCGCTGAGCACGTACAGAACGAGTCCGACGGGCGGTGTGATGAGCCCGATCACAAGGTTCAGAATCATGACCACCCCGAGGTGAAGCGGATCGACGCCGAAATGGACCGCCACAGGGAGTAGAACCGGGACGCAGATAAGCAGGGCTGCCGTCGGTTCAAGTAGCGTCCCGACGAGCAAAAGAAATGCGTTCACCAGTAGCAAGAAGACGTAGCGATTGTCGGTCAAGCTCAGCAGCGCTTCGGCAACCATTTGCGGTCCCTGTTCGCGGGCGATCACCCAACCAAAAAGACTCGCCGCGGCGACGATCAACAGGATGCCCCCGGTTGTTGCGGCCGTTCTACCCAGCACGTCATGGAGCTGTCGCAGCGTGAGTGAGCGGTAGACCAGAGCGAGTAGCAGCATGTACATCACGGCTGCCGCGGCCGCCTCGGTGGGTGTGAACACGCCGCCAAGAATACCGCCCAAAATGATCACCGGCGTGAACAACACGGGCAACGCGGCGACCGTTGCCGCCACAGGCTCGATTGAGTCATCGGTGTCCGA
>JBGTCJ010000107.1:0-4135 GCA_041748895.1 Pirellulaceae bacterium | reverse complement strand
CGGTTCTCCACCAGAGCGATTTCCAATCCTTGGAGTCGACTTGGCGAGGCGTGGAACTGCTGGTCCGCAGGCTCGAGACCGATACGTCTCTACAAATCGTGCTCTACGACATCTCGGCGGAGGAAATCGCAGCCGATCTCAGCGGCCACGCCGACCTGGTGGAAACGGGACTGTACAAGCTTCTTGTGGAGCAGCCGCCACTCGACGCCGCACAGGGACCGCTAGCGGCCATTCTGGGCGATTTCGTTTTCGACGAAACACCGGCACACGCTGAATTGTTGGGTCGAATCGCCAAGATCGCCTCGGCTGCGAATGCCCCTTTCGTGACGTCAATCCACAAGCGCTGTCTCGACCAGAAAAAGGGGCAGACACCTCCTCCCCAAGTGGCGGAGGCCTGGTCAGCGCTACGTTCGCTACCCGAGGCGAAGTACTTGGGACTAACGGTCCCCAGGTTTTTGTTACGCTTGCCCTACGGCAAGAAGTCCGATCCGATCGATTCGTTCGCGTTCGAGGAGTTTACCGCTCAAACGGGCGTTTCGGGGATGCTCTGGGGCAACGGCATCTGGTTGGTCGGTCTGATGTTGGGTCAAACTTTTTCCCAACAGGGTCTCAAGAAGATGCAGATCGGTTCGATACTCTCCTTTGGCGACATGCCCTACCACTTTTGCACGGACGCCCACGGCGACCAAATCGCCTTGCCCTGCACTGACCGATTGCTCTCCCAATCAATGGCCGAATCAGTGATCCGCGCTGGTTACATTCCGATCCTTTCGATCCAAGGTCAGCCGACCGTACGACTGGGTAGTACCCGCAGCGTGATGGGCGAAGAGCTCGCGGGGCCGTGGCCGGCCAGCGCTGAGGCCGCCAAACTGCGGGCTGATGACCGCCAACGAGCCCAGGAGCGCGAAGCCAGCCTGCGGACGAAAGTCAAGCCTCGTGCCAGTGGCGATACCGAAGAGTTTCGCGACGAGCTCGCATGGAAAATGAAGGATGGCACCTTCGACGATGACGACGACGCGACCGGCGAGTCAGACGATGAACCTTCCGATGACGGCGATTCTTCGGTGATTGACGCGGAGGATCCGGACGCGTCGGTCTACTCCGGGGACGATGATCAATCCAGCGACGCCCCGGATCTCGACGCTCTTTTGGCGAACTTGGATGACGAAGATGCGAATGCTTCGGGCGATGATGACGATTCGAGCGACGATACCGCCGACGGTGGTACCGAAGATGACGAAGCGATGGATCCGGAATTGGCGGCCCTGCTAGCCGACCTGTAGAATCGGGAAAACATTCGCGGCGAGGCGGTTCCTGTGATGTGGAGAAGTTGAGATGCGGGACAAACTCGATGGCCTGAGCGATCTGCTGATTAAGCTGAGCCGGATTCCGGGGTGCGGGTTTCTCGAAGACCATGCGACTTCGCTGACCCGCATGAAGCACACGGTTGAAGGCCACATCAGCGATATCGAAGCCAAAAAGCAGGGCGTCGAGGAAGCGGGTGACCTAGCGAAGGGCGCCGTCCGATCCAGAAACAAGCCCCATGGCGGTCAACCCAGTGAGTACGGCCCATTGAAGTCCGGCGGTGCGGATCCGGGCGAAGTGCCCGCCGGCGGTGAATCGACGAAACTTAGGAGCGAACGAGCGACCGTGAAATCGGCCAAGCAGGTCAAGCCGGCGAGCGAGATTCGGACACAGAAAAAATTGCTGCAACAAAAGTTGAAACGGTAGGCGATCGCGTCATCCGAACATGAGAATCAGCCGATGCCAATGAACCGAGGCGAAGTCGTCTCGCGCCCGCCAAGTTGATCGCTTCGCAAATTTAGGAACTTGTTTTGGCGACTGGTTACCAACTGCAAACGCCGCTGGAGGCGAACGCGCTCATCTTTGCTCGTTTGATTGCCTGCGATCGCCTGGGCGAACCGTTCCGCTACGAGTTTCATTTGTTGAGTGAGGACGGCCAGGTTGCGTTTGAGGATCTGCTCGGGCAACCCCTGTCTTTGACCATGGACAACGGCGACGCACCGCAGCGGCACTTTCACGGAATCGTGACAGAGGTGTCTTACGCTGGGCGAATTCGCTCGTACGAACATTATGTCGCGATCGTTCGCCCGACCCTTTGGCTGCTCAAGCAATCGGCCGATTGCCGAATTTTTCAGAGCCAGTCAGTCGCCGAGATCATCAAGGCGGTTCTCAACGAGATGGGTGTGACGGTTCAGGACAAACTGACGGAGACATACCCCACCGTCGAGTACTGCGTTCAATACCGCGAATCGCACTTCGACTTCATCAGCCGCTTGATGGAACAAGCCGGCATCTATTACTACTTCGTTCATTCAAGCTCGCAACACGAGATGGTTCTGATCGACGCCAGCAGCAGTCACGCTCCGATCGAGGGTGCCAGCGACATCACGTTCCAACGTGCCGGTGCAGGCTCGCGTGGCATGGAATATCTCTGGGACTTTCAACCCGCCGCCGCGGTGACCACGGGAACGGTCATTCTGACTGACTACGACTTCGAAAAACCGCGAGTTTCACTCGAGGTGCGGTCGCAGCAGCAAGCGGGATACGAGTTGGAGCGGGGAGTCGTTTTCGATTATCCCGGCAAACATTTGGTGACCGAAGAGGGCGACCCGCGGGCTCGCGTGCGTTGCGAATCGTTGCAGATCGAACAAAGGCTCTGTCGCGGTGAAGGGAACGTGACGACGCTCGCAACCGGCGGCCTGTTTACCTTGGCCTCCTTCCCGCGGACCACGGACGAAATCGAGTACTTGGTGCTGAGCCATGACCTGGAGGTTGAGGCGATCTCTCTCGAATCCGAGTCGGCAAGTACCACCGACGGATCGACCAAGGGATTCATTGTTCGGTTCGAGGCGATCCCGGCGACAACGCCATACCGAAAACCTCGCCAAACGGCCCGTCCAGTCGTCGGCGGTCCACACACGGCCGTCGTCGTCGGCAAGCAGGGCGAGGAGATATGGACCGACCAGTACGGCCGAATCAAGGTTCAATTCCACTGGGATCGCCTCGGCAACAAAGACGAACAAACGACGTGCTGGCTTCGCGTCGCGCAGAGTGTGGCCGGCGCGCGATGGGGCAGCATCCACATCCCCCGGATCGGGCAGGAGGTGATCGTTCAATTCCTCGAAGGGGATCCCGATCGTCCCCTCGTCACGGGTAGCCTCTACAACGACGACTTGATGCCACCGTACGAACTGCCAGCCAACATGACGCAGAGCGGAATAAAAACGCGAAGCACAAAAGATGGGACAGACGAGAACTACAACGAACTCCGGTTCGAGGACAAAAAAGACGAGGAAGAAATCTACGTCCACGCTGAGCGAGACTTCAATCGCGTGGTCGAGAATAATGACACCTTGAAAGTCGGCTTCGACAAAATGGAGCAAGGCGATCAGACAATTGACATTTACAACAATCGAACGGTCACCCTAGACCAAGGCGACGACACCCTTCAGCTCAAAAATGGAAATCGATCGATCGTGATCGACAAGGGCGATTCGAATCTCCAGATATCCGAGGGGTCTCGAACCGAGTCGATTGAGAATGACGATGAGCTGACTGTCCATAGCGGAAACCACCTCACGATCGTTTCCGCGGGTGACCATTCGATCAAGATCGAAACCGGCAAGAGTTTGATCGAAGCGGGGCAAGAAATTTTGCTCAAAGTCGGCGACAGTAGCATCAAGATCACGCCCCAGGAAATCACGATCACGGCCATGAAGATCGAGGTCAAGAGCACGATGGGTGTGGCCATTGACGGCGGGATGGAATTTCAAGCCAAGGGGACAATGGCGACTTTGGAGAGCGAGGCGTCGACGACCGTCAAGGGCGGCGTCGTGATGATCAATTAAAGGACCTGAGCTCCCGTGCGTGTCATTTTAGAAGTGATTTCCGGTGTGGATCCTGGCCGGAGGATTCGATTAAACGACGGATTGGTTGCTCGATTTGGCCAAACCGAGTGGGCGGACTTCAGTTTCCCCAACGATTCGACGATGGCCGAGTTTCATTTCTTGCTCGACTGTCGTGCCAACCGCTGTGTGTTGCACGCGATGGAATCTGCGGAAACGTTCGTCAACCAGGTGGCGACTCGTCAGCAGACGCTGGCGACCGGCGA
>JBGTCJ010000106.1:0-1582 GCA_041748895.1 Pirellulaceae bacterium | reverse complement strand
TCACCTCGCCAATGACGGCGAATTCTTCCTGCTGCTTCTTGACGTTGCGGAGATACCCGTTGACTTCCGCTGGGATTTGCACCGATGCCTTTTCGGTTTCGATCTCAACCAAGTCCTCTCCTGCGGCGACCCACTCACCCTCTTGCTTCAACCACTGCCCGATCTGAACTTCTGAAATCGATTCGCCGACATTGGGCACCGTGACGTCAATCATCGGGATTTTTTCTCGGACCAAGCAAGTGGAAAACAACGGATCGCTTCGCAAAACACGACCATAGGATACCGATGCCGACGAAGGGTGTCAGCGTACCGAGTCGGCAAATCGACGCGTTGCTCGCGGAAAATCAGGCACATTCGTCATGAGCGCCGTCTCCCACCGGCCCCGCCGCCGCCGCGGACATCAATTCCCTGGTGTCGTTCGGGTGACTGTGCCGATGCCATGCACGGCTAACGAAAGGATTGATCACACGTCAAGGATCGGCGAAGTCACGGGCAGTCAGCGATTGGATCGCACCATGTCTGAATCTTCCAATGGCCTTGGTTTGCGTAACATCATCCTTTGTGCCGGCCTCTCGGCCGGTGCCTGGTTTTTCTTTCGCCACTTTGAAATCAGCGGGCTCGACCAGCTCTCGCTTTCGCCCAAGTCCGGCGAGTACGAAGCGTCGTCCGACGGGCCTTTGGCAGGTCATCTCGATCAGTGGCCCAGCCGATCGATGATGCCCGCCCAGGCATCGTTGTCAACGGGCGGGGATCCACCTCGCGTTAGTCCGGCGTCGCTCAGCGGCTCGCACCGTTCCCTCGCGGCAAACGGCAACCTGCGTATTGCGAGTTGGGCACTGGGCGGCTTTGGTCCGGAGAAATTTCGCAATCCGGAGGTGATCGGGCGCTTGACTTCGATCGTGCAAGAATTCGATCTGATCGCACTTCAGCAGCTACGCGCGAGCGAGCGCGACCTGATGCCACAGTGGATCGAGCAGCTCAATCGGGGAGGGCGGCGTTACGAGTACCTGATCACGGATCCGTCGCACGACGGTGGCGACCAAATGGGTTTTCTGTACGACTCGCAGCAGATCGTTACCGACCGCACTCAGCTCTACCGGGTTGCCGACCCCGAACGACGATTGACCCACCCGCCAATGGTCGGATGGTTTCGAGCCGCCGGGGTCGATCCCAAACTCGCCTGGACGTTCACGCTCGTGAACGTCCACATCGAACTGCCACGCGCCCGGCAGGAGATCGGCGAGCTTCCCGCGATCCTCAGCGCGATCTCGGCGGACGGCCGTGGCGAAGACGACATCGTGGTCGCCGGACTGCTGCAAGCCGACGACGTTTACCTCAACGCGACGCTCGCCGCGCAGGGATTCGTCACAGCGCTCAAGGGTACCCACACCGATATCTTTGCTCGGCACCAAACCAGCAATCTGCTAACGCACCGCGGCAAGACGACCGAAGCGATCGGGCGCGCGGGTGTCATCGATTTCCTCCGGCTTCACAACCTCAGCCTCTCCGACGCCGAACAGCTCAGTCCCTACCTGCCGGTCCACGCGGAATTTAGCCGCCTCGAAGGCGGGCCCCGCTGATG
>JBGTCJ010000105.1:0-9497 GCA_041748895.1 Pirellulaceae bacterium | reverse complement strand
CGTGCCTGAGAAATGCCCTGTAAATCGGTCCGATACGGCCCCACATCGTGGAGGTCCATGTTGTCCCCCAAACACGCCCCGTAATTGGTTCGACCCATCGCGGGAAGGCCTTGCCCCGGATCACTGGGGCAACGCAACGTTGCGATCTCCGTCATCCAAGGTGCATAGGCGGTGTTCCTTGCATTGGGACCTACCTGATGAATGTTGGGTTCATCAGTTGCTGTTGGACCCATTGGCGGCCAAGGCGGGATCCGCGGCACCGACGGGTTTGCAAGGTTCAGAGAGTTCGGGTTGCTGATCTGCTCCCAAAGGGCCTGCTGCTCGAGAAACGGTGTGAGGCCAACGAAGATACTTTGACGCATGTGATTGGAAGCATCACCGGGTTCGAACCATCGGCCGCCGTTAAGGCCCCATTCGGTGCGGGTCCCACCGGAGTGGATGGGCAACTGGTTGTATGCCGCGTGATAGTTGTGAAGCGCCAAACCGATCTGCTTAAAATTGTTGCCGCAGCTCATTCTCCTTGCCGCCTCACGCGCCGCTTGGACGGCCGGCAGCAAAAGCCCCACCATCACACCGATGATGGCAATTACCACCAACAGCTCTACCAACGTGAACGCATTTCGAGTTGTCGTTCGGGTCGAATGTGACATGTGAAGATGGCTCCTCTGTTTCGGAATGATTGATGCAAAAAATGAATTCTGGGAAACGTGTGCGAGCCCTTGCGACGACGCTCACGAGCGCGGATCAACTGGGTCGAACCACCGTGAACCCGCTGACTCGTCAACGGCCGGCGCGGGCGGCCTCGAGTTCGCGGAGATTGACCTTTTCCTGCTCGGTCAATTCGTAAACAACGGTCGGCTCAATGAGCGTCGTGCCACCGCTTCGCCCGCACCCGGCAAGCGTGAGAAATGCCAACCCGAGCAGCATCGCCGGGAGGCTGATCGATCCGCGAAATCGGAAACACATGGCGACCTAGTTAGTGGTGTTGGAAGACGCCACCCTGCCAGATGCGGGCCGTACCGCGCGAGCAAGCCGAGTGCGCTAAACCGAGACCCAGAGCGATTTGGAACCCGGCCACAACCCTCTCTGGAGCGTGAACGACCTTCCAAAACCACTCTTCGACGAAGGACCGCCAACCACTTCGCTCGCCACCGAACCCGGGGCGACGCCGCAGTATAGCAACGACCCAGCCGATGCCAATTCAGTTTTTTTTCACGTGCACACGGTTGCCATTAATGAGCAACGACGGGAACTCAAGCCGCCAAACCGCGGCGGTTCGAAGATCACCCCGTCCGACTCTCGCCACTAAACGTGCATCGATAGGCGGTTGTTTCTTCGGTGCCTATCTCGCTCGACCGGCATTGTCGCGGCGACCGAGTTGAGCGGCTCGAGAGGGGTCGTATTCTGGGTTGGGCACCGGCATCTGCGCCCCGACCGACTGCCGCCAATCGGCCAACGCTCCGCGGAGCCGTTTGACGACGTCGGGTCGTGAGCCCGACAAGTCATTTTGTTCCCCGAGGTCTTCGGCCAATTGGTACAGCTCCACCGAATCGTCCTCAAAAAATTCGATCAATTTCCAATCACCCTCGCGGATCGAACTCGCTGGCGTGCTGTGATGGTAGTGAGGTAGGTGCCAATGGAGCACGCGAGGGCCGCGCGGGGCAGCGGGTTCGCGAAGAACGTCGACAAAACTCATCCCATCGCTCGGCTGCTTTTCCGATACCAGTGGGGCATCTGCCAATTCACGAACGGTCCGATGGACGTCAATGGTTGTCAGCGGATGATCGCAAACGACGTTGGAGGGAACGGTCCCGAGCCAACGGGCGATCGCCGGAACGCGAACACCTCCCTCATAAAGCGACCCCTTCTCGTTCCTCAGCGGAAGATTGGACGTCACCACGGTGCCACTCTGTTCGTGTTCGAGTCCTCCATTGTCGGAAACGAACAGCACCAACGTTCGTTCACCTAATCCCTGCCGATCGATCTCCGCAACGACTCGTCCGACGCTGTCATCGAGTTCCTCGAGCAACCCGGCATACTCGGGGCGACTCGGGTAGTCCGCTGCCGGCGCTTTCGCTCGATATTTGGACAAACGATCAGGAGTCGTGGTCAGCGGGATGTGCACGGCGATATGCGAAATCTGCAACAAAAATGGGCGTTCGCGGTTCGCCGAAATGAACTCGATCGCTTTGTCGGCCAGAAAGTCGGTCGTCCGCTGATCGTGATCGCTACCCGAGATCTCTTTTGAAACGGTGTGCCCACGCAGTTCCAACGCTTCCTGCCACCCCTGCTCGGTGGGGCCAAAGCCCTTTCCCCCAAGATGCCACTTGCCAAAGTATCCGGTCGCATAGCCAACGGCCGACAGGCTCTCCGCGAAGGTCTCCACTTCAAGAGGAAGCTGACTCGCGACGATCGGATCAGCCAGCTTCGCGAATGGGCGACGGTGTCCGGGAATGTGCTGCGTGATGCCGAATCGGGCCTGATCCTGGCCGGATTGGAGGTTTGCTCGTGTCGGCGAGCACACCGGTCCCGCATAGAACTGGGTGAATCGGATGCCTTCTCGAGCGAGCCGGTCGAGGTGCGGCGATTCGTTGAACCCGTTGCCGTAGCAGGCAAGGTCGGCCCAGCCGAGGTCGTCGGCCAAGATGATTACGACATTCGGCTGCTGCGGCGCTTGGCCGAGCGAGCTCGAGATCCCAGGCCCAGCGAGGGTCAGGACAACAGCGACGGATGTGAAGGTCATCAAGCGTCTGAGCGACGTGCCGCACACTAAATTCATCGATCAATCTCGGTGGGGGATCGTTTTCGAAGAGGCTCCCGATCAGTCTAACATCGCATCGAAGCCTGATGGTGGATACCGAATCGGTCGAGCGATGTGGGTCAGGGGTGGCAATCATCGGCAGGCGTCCCCAGAATTGTCGGACGACGCTGCCAACGGCTGCGGGAACAAGATGGGCCTCGAGTTGCACGGGTACCGCCAGATGATGGTCAACACGAAAAAAGCACCGCGTCGCCAGCTCCGTTTTGAGACGCTCGATGACTTGCTCGCCGAACTGGATCACGTTGAAATTGCCGAGCGAGGCGGTACGTTGCGGACGACGGGCAATTGGACTCACGGCCAATTGCTGGCGCACCTTTCCGCGTGGATCGAGTACGGATGGGATGGCTATCCCATGAAACCCGCTGCGTGGCCGATCCGGTGGTTCTTGCGACGAATGTTGCCGGGCATGCTCCGCAAAGGGATGGCCGTCGGGGTGAGGATTCCGGGTATGGCTGCGGGAACTACGGGAGCGGATTCGATGGATACGCTTGCCGCGATCGACCGCTTGCGTGCGGCGGTTAAGCGATTGTCCGATGGTGAGCCGGTCCGCTTTGAGAGCCCCGCCTTTGGTCCAATCAATCAGGCGGATCGAGTCCGTCTTCAGCTCAGACACGCTGAGCTCCACCTCAGTTTCCTCGCCTTCGAGCCATGAGCGGGCCTGGGTCAATTTTGGTTCAACATCGTCAATTCGCGAGTGACAACTACGCGGGCATTTGCCCCGAGGCACTGTCTTCGCTGATCGCGTCCAATGTGGATCATGCCCCCTCCTACGGGAATGACCACTGGACCGCTCGGGCAGCGGATTCTCTTCGGGAACTCTTCGAATCCGATTGTGAAGTCTTCTTCGTGTTCAACGGAACCGCGGCTAACTCGCTCGTTCTCGCCTCGCTCTGTCGGTCCTATCACAGCGTCCTTTGTCACGAATTGGCGCACATCGAAACCGATGAGTGCGGAGCACCGGAATTCTTTTCGGGTGGCACCAAATTGCTTCAGGTCCCGGGAGATCACGGGAAGGTCACCCCTGAGACGGTACGACGCGTCGCCACCAAACGAAACGACATCCACTTCCCTAAACCGAGAGTGCTGACGATCACCCAGGCCACGGAAGTGGGGACCGTGTACACCGTGGAAGAGATCTCCGCGCTCGGTGAATTATCGCGACATCTCGATCTTCGCTTTCACATGGATGGGGCTAGGTTCGCCAATTCGATCGCAACACTCGGCGCTCCGCCGGCGGACGTCACCTGGAAGGCAGGCGTCGAAGCACTCTGCTTTGGCGGAACGAAAAATGGACTTCCTGTCGGCGAAGCGGTCATCTTTTTTCGCCGCGACTTGGCGGACGAGTTCGAGTACCGCTGCAAACAGGCCGGGCAACTCTGTTCCAAAATGCGTTTCATCTCGGCACCTTGGGTCGGCATACTTGAGGATGGCGTTTGGCTTCGGCACGCCAAGGCGGCCAACGACATGGCAGCTCGACTTGAAAGCTCGCTGCAAAACTTGGAACGCGTCGAAATCCTTTATCCAAGGCAAGCCAATTCGGTTTTCGTCCAGCTGGAACCTTTCGTCGTCGCTTCCCTGCGTGAACTCGGATGGATGTTCTACACGTTTATCGGAACCGGAGGTTGTCGGTTCATGTGCTCATGGGATACGACGCGTGAAGATGTCGATCAATTGGCCGCCGACATCAAACGCCTCGTGCGCGAACAGATCGCGGGGGCCTTCTAGCCTGAAGCCGACGACCCGAACCGGTAATCCTGTGGGTTAGCAGCGTTCAATTGGAGAATAGATTGCCATAGCGATGCCACGTCTGAGTCAACGTCTGCTCGCGTAGCCAACGCGTCAGTTCGATTCTTCCGGTCGCCGCGAACGGGGCGTGGACCCAATTGAGCCCCGCGCGATGGACCGCGGCCAGCAGTTCGTCCGTAGGCATCTGCAATGAGCGGAAAAAGGTGAATCGACCGGCAAACTCCGGCAGTCGGCGCGCCAACGCATCGTCGGTCTCTAGCGACGCGGAGCTGATTTCGAGCGGTGTGCCCGTCAGATCCGATGCGAGCCTTGCCAAGTGCTCGGCATTTCGATCGGGTTCCACCAGTCGAAGCAGAACACCGCCACAGGTGCGGTAACGAAATCGATTCCTTTCGCACCGCAGTCCAGCGGGATCATGCTCTCGGGAGAAGTGGTTATCCCAGCTGGATCGATAGCTCGTAGCGACCTCATCGATATCCGATGGCTCCATCGGGTCCCAGCGGCGAAACAATTGAACATAGTTGGGACCGCCCGCTTTCGCTCCGGGACCAATGGAACTTCGCTTCCAACCGCCAAAAGGTTGACGCTGGACGATCGCACCGGTGATCGATCGATTGACGTACAAATTCCCAGCTTCCACGCTTTGACACCAACGTGCGATTTCGGACTCATCGAGCGAATGAATCCCAGCAGTCAATCCGAAGGGAACCGCGTTCTGCCAGCCGATTGCTTCGCTCAAGTCACGGGCTCGCATCAGTCCCAACACGGGGCCGAAGCACTCGGTATGGTGAA
Organism: Pirellulaceae bacterium; assembly: GCA_041748895.1. Classification (GTDB taxonomy): domain Bacteria; phylum Planctomycetota; class Planctomycetia; order Pirellulales; family Pirellulaceae; genus UBA6163. The sequence goes on along the minus strand of JBGTCJ010000105.1, from coordinate 4,138 downwards.
ACCACGACCCGGGGCGGATGCCAAGTTTGATACCTGGTGACCAGAGGCAAGGGTCATTCGCGTCGCGTTTGGGCTCGAGCAGCCACTGTTCACCCTCATCGAGCGTGGTCAGCGCGCGGAGTAACGCCTCGCCGGGCTCTCGAATCAAGGGTGTGACCACGCTGGCCAAATCGCTCGCATCGCCCACTCGTAGACTCGATGCCGCGTCGCGGAGTTGTCGCAAGAATGCGGGATCATCATGGACCTCGGCTTCGAGAATGGCCAAAGAGGCCGCGGAGCATTTCTGTCCGGAATGCCCAAAAGCGGAACGAACGAGGTCTTTCACCGCCAACTCGCGATCGGCCATCGAAGTGATCACCATCGCGTTTTTGCCACTCGTCTCCGCCACGAGCGTGAGCGACGGCCTCCAGGTCTGGAATGTACGCGCGGTTTCGTAAGCCCCGGTTAGTACGACGCCGTCGACACGCGCGTCACGAATGAGCTTCGCCGCGACTTCGCCGTCGGCGCAGGCGATGACCTGCAGCACCTCTCGGGGCACACCTGCGTCCCACAACATTTGGGTCAACCAGACGCCGGTTCGAATGGTTTCGGGAGCCGGCTTGAGGATTACCGAGTTGCCGGCCATGAGCGCCGCCAGAACGCCACCACAAGGAATCGCAAAAGGAAAGTTCCAAGGTGGCGTCACCACGACCACGCCGATCGCACGGCCATGTTCACCATCGGGCAATCTCCCAGTTGAGGCGTAGTAACGCGCGAAATCGATCGCCTCGGAAACCTCCGTATCGGCTTCGGCGACAGTTTTTTTCCCCTCAACCATCAACAGCGCGATCGTCTCAAATCTCCGCGCGGCAAGTACCTCGGCGCACTGTCGTAGCGTCGCCGCCCGTGCCTCTGCGGCACCAATCGCGTCATCCGCTGCTTCCCATTTTGCCTGTGCCGCTCTGGCGATCTCCAGCGCGCGGTCGACCTCCCCAAGGCCGGCAGGCTGCGGGGATGACTGCTTGCCTTCCACTTGCGTGGCCCGGATCAGCTGGAACCGATGGCGTTCCTGTGTCCAGTCGGTGTCGGGTTCATTGCCGAATGACTTCCCTCGTGGCGGGAGCGATTGCCGACGGGGATCGCTCGAAACGCGGTGCCTGTGATCCCAGCCGTCGAGGAATCGCGCCTTTTGCTTCTCCCAAGCCGGGCTCTCTGGGGTCATCGCAAATAGGTCGCTGAGGAAATTGCCCGTCGCTGTGTTCTCGTCGAGACGCCGGATCAAATAGGCAAGTGCCGAACCGAAGTCGCTTTCGTGAACGATCGGGGCGTAGACCAGCAGTCCCGAGGCCGCGTCGCGAACGGCGCGCGCCTGATGGTTCGCCATGCCCTCGAGCATTTCGATTCCGACTTCGTCAAGAACTCCGTTTACATCTCGCAGGACAAGCGTCAGAGCGATATCGAAGAGGTTGTGGCTGCCGACGCCAACGCGAACCGAATTGGCGTGATCGCGCTCGCAGGCGTACTCGATCATGCGTCGAAAGTTTGCATCGGTTTCCTGTTTGGACTCGTACGGTGCCGCGTTCCATCCGTGCCACTCCGATTCGACCCTCTCCATCGCGAGATTGGCGCCTTTGACCAATCGAATTTTGATCGGGGCGCCGCCCGCCGCGGTCCGGTGCTCAGCCCACTGCGTCAGATCCTGCTGCACCGCCCACGAGTCCGGGAGGTAGGCCTGGAGAACGATGCCTGCTGAGAGCGTCTGAAACTCGGGCTCGTCGAGTGTTTTCCGAAACGCAGTCACGGTGAGCGCCAGATCGCGGTACTCCTCCATGTCGAGATTCACAAATTTTCCCGATGCAGCCGCCGCCCGGTAAAGAAGACGCAGGCGGCTTTGGATCTGCCGCAGCGTGTCGTCCCACGCGACCAAGTTAATCTGGCTGAAAATCGAAGAAATCTTCACCGACACGTAATCGACGTGCGGCGAATCGCTGGCTGAATCGTCGTCGCGACCGAGCAACGCCAACAACTCGTCGAGGCGACGAGACGCCTCCTCTTCCCCTAAGACAGCCTCCCCGAGCGGGTTGACGTTCACCCGCCAACCCATCGCGCGCCGCGCTGCGAGGTAGTGGGCTAATGGGTGTGGTTCAGCCGGCAGGATCACCGCTCGGCTGTCTCGCCGAAGCCGTTGGTGAACCGCACTCATGACCGCGCCGGGAAGTAGAGTCGATGCGATCGCGCCGGCGGCCAACATCAGGCGATCCCCAAGTGCAAAACCGCTCGGGATCCCGAATCGCGCCAGCAGCCGGCGGTACTGCCCGGCCGTCCGCCGCGGGTCACGACTGCGGATCAGACGATCGGTCATCGCCATCGCCAATCCCTTGGCCGCCGGATTGGCGATCATGCCTGCCATCTGCCGTGAGTGGCTGAATTCGGCTGCCGTTTGGGACTCGGTGGCCTTGCGAAGCAGTCGCTTGGTTAATTCCACCACCGTTACTTCCAACGGCTCGTCACCCTGTGGCAACTCGGATAGGTCGGCGCGTTCTTTCCTAAGCATTGCGGCCAAACACTCCATCGGGGCCGCAATGATCAACGCCAGTAATCAGGCACGTTCGACTTAGTCTCACCAACGATCTCGATGATCGCCCGTCGATCTGATTTCGAGAGATGGACGAAGGTGCTCGGGTCCGCGCCGCCATCAAGCACATCCCATAGTCGTCGCCAAACATGATCGAGCATCTCTTCGGGTAATTCGTCAAACGACGAACTGTAGATTAGGTAACTGCACGGATACTTCATCATCCGCGAGGTCAAATCCAACTCGCGTAGCGATCGACCTCGCCGATCGGTGGGACCGATCGTGGAGAACCACTCGGCGTATCCCGAAGTGCCGCGGATCGGATCATTCAATCGTGCCTCGCCAACGAATAGTAGCGCCTCGACCAATCGTCGCGAAGCATTTTGCAGCCTTCGCGTGACACTCTCGAGGCGATGCCCGGGTTCATTCCCCAACGTCTGATTCCATTGTTGCTCGTACGCTAACGCCTGCCGGGCCTCAAAACTGGCTTTGGTGATGCGATTGTGGACCATGACTTGATGCCCCAAGATCATCAACGCGACCAAGTCGCTGTGCGGGGTCAAATACTTGGACGCATCGAACGGAAACTGGCCATCAAGACGCGTGACATTTTGGCCTTTCGCCGTATCGAGGTTAGCCGGGACCGCATGGTCGCCTACGATCAGATTGCCCAGATGCGACTGTTGACCGTGGGACCCGGTGACGTACCACCCGCCCCAGCGATTTTCGAGCGGTGTGGTGTGATCGACTGAAAAACTGCCCGCCGAAAAAATGGGCTGCCCTGACGCATCCGCGAACAGCGAGCGTAGGACGTGCCCTGGGACATTCTCGGTGCGCGAAGAGCTGTGACACGTCAGACAGGCATCGGATTCGCGCACAAATCGCGGACGCTCACGCGCCCGGCCGGCGTCACGGGGCTTTTGATCGAGCGTGTAAAAAACGGTACCTAGTTCCGTGTCTGCGACTGAGACCTCCAAAACCTCTCCCGAATGACAATAACCGATGTAGAGCTCGTCACCGAAGTAGATCGCGCGCGGGGTCCGAGGCGAAATGCGATGCCGCTGGAGACTCGTCTTCGAGAAGACGAGCGTTTGCGACTCCACCGGCACGGCTAACGCATCGAGTAGGGACGGCAGGTAACCCAGGTCGGATCGGAATTCGAGATCGACATCGCCGTCATCGATTTTTTTCTGTAGCCCAGTGATCGCATTACTCGGATCCCGATGGCTGTACGAGATTGGAGGGTTGTCGAACTCATCTCCACCCTCCGCCTCGGGAATCGCTGTCGCGAGCATCAGCGTCAACGCCAAGTGACAAACGCACTGCGGAAACCGGCTAAAGCCTTTGATCGACATGGCATCTCCCCGCTTCAGTGGCCCGCCGGGAAGCATCATCCGGGACAGCCATGGACGTTAGGCTCGAATCGCATCAACAGCCGTCGACTCCCGGTCCACGGGGCCGATGCGACGCGAGGCGCCGTAAGCATCGAGAATCGTGTTGTAGACGTCGATCCCCTCCGATCCCAAATCGACGATTTTGCCGGTCTTGAATCGTCCGCCCGCCCCGGTGATCGCGTGGAAGATT
>JBGTCJ010000104.1:0-6082 GCA_041748895.1 Pirellulaceae bacterium | reverse complement strand
GGCTGATGTCTTCAAAGACGAACATCAGCCGTCGAATCTCGTCCGAAAGTTCAGGGTCGTCGTTGGCGAGCGATTCCATGATCGAACGTTCGATCGCCCGCTCCGAGACGTTCAGGATTTCGGCGACACTTTCGACGCCTCCGGTCTTGGTCTGTTGCTGATTGACCATGCTGCTCAGACGCTGTTCCAGTCCGCTTTCCAGCTCGGCGACCGCATCGGGACTGGTCCGCCCGAGGATGGCAACGCGGCGAATGACCTCCAGCTGTTTGTCGACGGGCAGCCCCGCGAGGACTTCCGCCGCGTAGTTGGGTGCGAGGTGGCTCAGGAGCAGAGCGATGGTTTGCGGATGTTCATCGCCAATGAACTGAAGCAGCGTTTGCGGGTCGACCTTCTTTACGAATCCGAAGGGCATCGCCTCGATGGTCTGTTGAAGGTTACCGATGAGGTCTGCCGCCTCGCGGCCAAGCGCCTCCCTGAGAAGTTCCTTGGCTCGTTCTAGTCCACCGGGGCTGGCGTAGATCGCGCTCGTTTTGCTCGTTAGGAACTCGGCGATCACGACTTCCTGCTCATTTCCGGCGACCGAATCCAATTGGGCAATCCGAATCGTGATTGCCTCAATCTGGTTGGTGGGTAGCTTGGCGAGCACACTCGCCGCCGCTTTGTTGGGAAGGCTCATCAGCAGGATCGCGGCCCGCCGCAAACCGTCTTCGGAGAGACTGCCGGTGTCGATGGTTTTCATGAAACGCGTGTCTCGGTCTTGCCGTTTGGGCAGGGTCGGGAAGCGAGCTGGAATCCCAGCGGGTGCGCGCTGAAGCCTGAGGCACTCGAGCGGCTGCGAGGATCATCGTCATGCGATCCTCCTGGGCCGCAGCGGGAGGTCGATTCTGATGCCGGGACGGATTGTGCGGAGCGGACGGGTTAGACCAATGGGAAGGCGATGAGAAGGTGCGGAAGTGGTAGGGACGAGAGGTGAGCACAAATTTGCGGCGCTGGCACGGCGGACCCCCTTGACAGCGGTGCTGAATCGCCGAAATACTTGTTGAGATTGATTATCAATTGCACTCCAAGTTTGCTCTGACGCAACGAGCCAGCCATACCCGGTCAGCGAGACCTCCGCGGTTAGCCAGCCAAGTTCGGATAGAGCGCATTCCGGCCCCCCAATACGGACCCTCCAATGCGTTCCCCATCCTCCGTCGCCGCTCCGGCGGCGCTACCGCGCTCCATCCGCAAGGCCTTCACGCTCGTCGAATTACTCGTCGTGATCGCCATCATTGGCGTGATGGTTGGCTTGCTTCTGCCCGCCGTGCAAACGGCTCGAGAGGCCGCGAGAAGGATGAGTTGCCAGAACAACCTTCGCCAATTGGGTCTGGCGCTGCACAATTATGAATCGTCGTTCCGAGTTTTCCCCCCCTCGAGCTCTCCGTCGGGCGGCTCGCAAACACAGCCGTGGTCCGGACAAGCCTTCTTGCTGCCGTATCTCGAGGGGAGTTCCGAGTACTCCTTGATCGACTTTTCATACGGCTACCACCATCAGGTCAATCGTGACCGGTTTCCACCGTTTGGTGTCGCCCCGATCAGAATTTCGGTGCTGATGTGCCCGAGCGAGACCAATGATCGCATCCGTCTCAACGCCACGACAAGTCAACCCGAGCACTATCCCCTGAATTATGGAATGAGCGTCGGGGAGTATTTGGTTTTCAACCCTGTGACGAGGACCGACGGTGGCGCTGCCTTTGGCGCCGCCCGGCGCCACAAGGCGTCCGCGTACCTCGATGGGCTGAGCCAAACTCTGGCGTTTGCCGAGGTGAAGGCTTTCAATCCGCGATTCCATGACGCGACGCTGCCGGCGACGACTCCGCCAACACCGCAGGACGTCTCGCCGAGCATCAGCGGAGGCGCGTGGTCGATCGAGAACGGTCACACCGAATGGGTCTGCGGACGCGCCATTCACAACGGGTTTACGACGACGTTCGGTCCGAATACGATCGTCCCTCACGTTGCCGCAAACGGCGCGACGTACGATATTGATGTTTCTAGCAGTCGCGAAGGGCGAAATTTCGTTGATCTCACCTACGCGGTCATCACGGCCCGTTCGCACCACGTCGGACTGGTGCAGGTCGCGATGATGGACGGTTCGGTGCGGCCAGCCACCAATTCGATCGATCTGAAAACTTGGCGAAGTTTGGGGACCCGAGCAGGCAGCGAGGTCATCGAGGAGCGATAGTGGTGGGCCGAGTTGACTGATTACCCGACGGATCCGGCCGTTGACGCTCGTCGCCACCGACGCGTTTCCCAGTCGACGGCGGTCGTCCTTTTGGTGTTGGTCAATGTGCTTTGGGGAATCTCCTTCCCTTTGACCAAGGCCATCAACCTCGAGGTTGATGAACATTTTGGTATTTTGGCTGCGGATGCGTCGACGGCGCTTCGACTATCGGCAGCCGCTTGGTTGATCCTGTTTCGCTTTTGCTCGGCGTTTTTGATCTTCGCGATCTTTTTCCGAGGAATCCTTGTCCGTGCGACCGCTGCCGAATGGATCGCGGGGTCTCAGATCGGCGTCTTCTTTTTCATCGGGCTGATTCTTCAGATCATTGCCATGGCGACGATCCCGGCGTCGCGGAGTGGTTTCCTGACGAGCCTCGTCGCTGTCTTCACGCCTCTGCTAACTGCAATTCTGCTGAGTACCCGGCCGCCTTGGTCGGTTGCGCTGGGTGTGGTCATCGCACTGCTGGGTGTCTCTGTGTTGACAGGCTTGGTCGTGTTCGATGGCGGTGCGATCACTTTAGCTTCTGACTCGCGCACGGCATGGACGTCGGGCGACAGCCTGACGACGGTCGCAGCCGTGTTCTTCGCCGGGCAAATCCTTCTTGTTGACTATCACGGAAGACGGTTGGACGCGGCGGCCATGACGCCGGGTATGTTCGCTGCGACCGCGTTTCTCGCCTTGGTCACCTTCTCGATCGCGCGATTGACGGTGCCCGAGACATCCTCGGGCGGTTGGTTCTCGCTAGCGATGCAACCAAGATTCTGGACTTTGATCCTGGCTCTGAGCCTGCTTTCATCGGTGTTAGCGTTCAACTGGATGAACACCTATCAGCACTACGTTTCCGCTTCGCAGGCGGGAATCATCTACACGCTCGAGCCGGTTTTTGCGTCGGCTGCGGCGATGATTTTGCCCGCGTGGCTGAGCACCTGGTTTTTGATCGACTATGCCAACGAGCGGCTCGTTTGGCCGATGCTTATCGGCGGGGCGTTGATCATTGTCGCAAACCTCGTCAGCCTTTGGCCGAGGTCGCCTGAGCGGTTAGAAACTTAAACTCTTCAACTCAGCGTCCGCGCAATCGATCTTGCAGCGATGGCGGTGAATGGGCGACAATTCCGCTCGAGGCCTTCGCATTGGCTTCGTGGAGAAGGGATTCGTTAGCGAGGGGACCGAAGATGACGGGTGGGATCGATGGCTTGAGCGGGACCATGGATGAGATGTACGCGGTCTACTTGGAAATCGCCGAGAGAGACTACGCGTGTCGCATTCAGGCGCTCTATGGCAAAGCCGGAAGCCGCACCGGACACAATCTCTTCCGGCCGCTGTCATCGCTGGAATTCGCCGAACGCTACTCGTCGGCACGATTGACACCTGAAAGCGATCGCGAGTTTCGGCAGCAGTTGGCCCGCCAGGCCGCGGCCTATGGCGTCGTCCCGCGGCGGGCATCCGATCCATCCGTTCCCGGGCGTCAGGCCGCGTAACGCCTTGCCGAAAACGACAGTCCCTGCGGAGGAGTCTTGCCGTGTCGCCGTTGATGAGCATCCTGCGGGCCGCGCATTGCCGTTGCACGCACCACCACGTTGCACTGGACGCGACTCGTTTCGTGGAGACCCCCGCGGCCCAACGGCTGACCACTATCCTGCTCAGCCAACATGAAAAATACCTTGCCGGCGCGATCGATCCCGACACGCGATTTCGCGACTTTCAAAATCATGTCGTGCACGTCAACGACGGCTACTGGGGTGGCGCCCCGAGGCTGGCCATCCAGTGGTACGGTCGCTTGAAGGCACACCTGGTCGCCGATCGGTACCCCGAGGCGGCCTACGCGATGGGCGTGCTTTCTCACTACTTCACCGATCCGCTTCAGCCGCTACACACGGTTCAGCATCCGCGTGAGTCGCTCATCCATCGACCGCTAGAACAGAGCATCCAAGAGTGCTACGACGAATTGCTCGCGATTTGGGCGAATGACGATCTTCGATTGGTCTTTCATTTCGGCGATGGCGACGGTTGGCTGGGCGAAGCAATTCTCAAGGGTGCCCAACTCGCCAACCTCCGATCGGACGCCTTAATCGATCAATACGATTTAGACCGCGGTGTCGAGCGTCCCCGGGAAGGTCTCAATGAATCGTGCAAGCTGATGCTCGCGGAACTGCTCGGCCTGGCCATCACGGGACTCGCTCGCGTCATGGAACGCGTCGCGGCGGAAGCGGAAGCGGAGCGCGGGGGTGAACTTCCCCAACTCGGCTTGATGCCCACGACTCTTTGGGCCGTCCTTCAAATCCCCGAAAAACTCCTGCTTGCGCGACTCGAAAGCCGACGCGAGCGAGCCGCGATCGACGCATTAATCGGCGAGTACCGACGGACTGGGAAGCTGGTCAATAATGTGCCCACCGAAGTGTTCATCAAGCAGAAAGTGATCGAGATTCGCCAACGAGAAGTGCAGTGGAGCCGACAGCTCGAGGTATCTTCGCAATTGCCCCGGGTCGATGCGGGCGAGAAAAACGATCAACGAGAGCCGGATGAACGCGCCGCGACCATTCCCTTCGGCCCGGCACGAATCGAACTGCAGACCGGCGACCGCACCGGTGCTCAGCGTCGAGCGGCCTAAGCAAATGCTGAACCGCGCTAGAGCGATTCAGTTGAGCTCGGTGCGGACCACGCCAACGGCAATTCCGATCACCATCGCATCGGAAACGTAAATCGGATTCATTTCGCGGTTTGCCGGTTGCAAACGGATCCGATTGTCCTCGGGGTGCCAGTACTTCAGCGTCGCCTCACCGTCAGGTGTTTGGGCGACAACCATCTGCCCCGGGGCCGCCGTTTGTGAGCGTCGAACGATCACATAATCGCCATCGGCGATGTGAGCATCGATCATCGAATCTCCGGAAACACGGAGCACAAAACGGTCTTCGTTGAACAGCAACTCGCTAAAGTCGAGGCGGTCCCCCTGCTCGAACGCCAAAGTGCTTTGACCGGCCGCCACCACTCCTGCCATGGGCATCGCGTGCGCCCGTCGATCCGCCGTGTCCGTCAGCTCGATCGCGCGGCTTTTGTTTGCACGACGGATGATCAGCCCCTTCCTCTGCAACGCCTTGAGGTGGCACATCACCCCGTTAGGGCTCTTGATCTCGAAGTGTTCACCAATCTCTCGAACGGTTGGACCATACCCCCGCTCGATGATCAACTTTCGAATTAAATCATAAACGTCTTGCTGGCGCTCCGTGAGCGCGGTTTGATTGGACATGTTTTGGCCGTCTTGGCTGGAGTATCGAGCTGAACCCTTGAGACGATTGTAGTGAACCGATAGACAGTCCCACAATGGGGCATCCCGAGTCGACAAACATGGGGTTGCCAGCAAGCGGGGCATCGCGTCAGGTACCTAGTGGATCGAAGACTTCAAATCGCGGACATTCCCGCTCGCCCATGCACGTCCTACCCATTCCATTCATCACGCCGCTTCACTTGGGCACCAGCGCTTGGCTGTATCGGCTTCGTTGGTTCGCGGTGTTCGGCCAGCTGGCGACCATTGTGGTCGCAGGAATTTTCACGTCCTGGAGGCTCAATTGGCCAGCGCTGCTGGGGCTGATTGCGCTCACCGCGATCACGAACGCGGGCTATGGGTTCTGGCTGCGCCGTCAGAACCGTCTGGGGAAAGGTGTTGAAAAGCCGACCGACCGAGTGGCGGAAGCCGACACACTTGCGACCTCATTGATGATGGTCGATTTGGTGACGCTAACCGCAATGCTTTATCTCAGCGGAGGGATTGATAACCCCTTCAGCCTCTTTTACTTCGTCAATTTGGCAGTGGGGGGTGTGATT
>JBGTCJ010000103.1:0-4869 GCA_041748895.1 Pirellulaceae bacterium | reverse complement strand
CGCGGGCGCTCCCGCCGGTAGCGCGAGCAAACTCTGGGTTCCCGGGATGGACTGATCAACCGAAATGAATCCGACCACGACCGATGACCCTCTGTGGATGCGGCGTGCCTTGGCACTCGCCGCACGCGGTTTGGGGTACGTCGAACCCAATCCGATGGTCGGTTGTGTGCTGGTGCGTGACGGTAAACTCTTGGGCGAGGGCTACCACCATCGGTTCGGTGGTCCGCATGCTGAAATCAATGCGTTGGCTTCCCTGCCTCAGGCCGACCTGGCTGCGGGAGCCACCGCCTACGTGACGCTCGAACCGTGTTGCCATACCGGCAAGACCCCACCCTGCACGACGGCCTTGATCGCCGCGAGGATCGCACGCGTGGTGGTTGCGACCCAAGATCCTTTTCCGCGTGTTGACGGCGGGGGTCTCCACATACTTCGTCAAGCCGGGATCCAGGTCGACGTCGGGCCGCTCGGTGGCGAGGCCAAAGAACTCAACGAAGCCTACTTCAAGCGGCTTCGCACCGGCATGCCTTGGGTCATCGCCAAGTGGGCGATGACGATCGACGGAAAGATCGCCACACGCACCGGTAGCAGTCAATGGATCACCGGAACACTGGCACGGCAAGCCGTGCACCATCTTCGCGGGCGAGTGGATGCGATCATCGTCGGCGCGGGAACCGTCGCGGCGGATGACCCCACGCTAACCGCTCGTCCGCCAACCATTCCTGGTAAGGCGGGTGTTGCGAATCCCCTCGTACCCAGGCGTGCGACTCGGATCGTGTTCGCCAATCGCCGGCTTCCCTCGCTCAGCAGCCGCTTGGTCCAAACGATCGATGACGCACCGCTGATGATCGTTACCTCCGCGATCGCAAGCCGGGGGAAATCAAGACTCGAGCGGCTACGCAGCGCGGGCGCGGAAGTTTGGGTGGTCGATGACTCTCAACAGCCGTCCGATGCTGTTGTGGCATTGCTCGGTGAGTTGGGAAAGCGACAGATGACGAACGTGCTCGTCGAAGGCGGCTCCAACCTCCTATCGAGCTTCATGGCCGCGGATCAGATCGACGAAATTCATGCTCACGTGGCAACGAAAATCGTTGGTGGTGACACAGCTCCGGGACCGATAGGAGGCCAGGGCTTCGCGAACATCTCCGACGCGCCGCGGTTTTCCCTTCATGCGTCAGAGCGTCTCGATGATGATCTCCGTATCGTCTCCAAACGAATACGAAATGGCGACGCCTCAACCTAGAAATGCTCGAACGATGCTTCGCCAATAACCGCTACGTTTTCGCTCGAGTTCGGCTAATCTCTGCGTCAATTGTGAGTGCAGGTCGATACCGTCAAGCGTGTTGACGCGTGATCGGCGCTGGACGCCATCGGACATGCGGGGAGTTTCCGTCGCGGACGATGGCACACATGCTTGGTCTTCAAGACCGAAGCGGTCCGGACCGGGAGCGACGGCTGACGTGGAGGCCTTTCCGGTAAGCCGTGCCCGACCAGGGTGTTCAGAGATCAACCGCTCCTCGAGTTCATCCGATGATCGGCCGGTAGCCCCAGCGACGATCAGTTTGGCCTGCAGTTCCTGAATTTCCTGTGTCAGTTCCTGCACGCGATCCAATTCATCGCGAACGAGCGAGGTGTTTTGACTATGCAGGGCCGACAGCATCTTCATGGTCAGCATCATCATTTGGTTCTGCTGCGTCATCATCTGCTGCTGCATCGCCGCCGATTGGTTGAGCACTGACAGGACGAACTCTTCCGATAGGCCTGATGAGGGCGATGCCGCAGCCGGATTGCGGAGTTGATCGGGAGCCGCCGCCTGGGCGTGGGGAAGGGAGGCAGCCCGCCAAGTGATCGACGGCGCTGGCTCGGGCTCAGTAACCGATACCTCCCGCCGCCTATCGGGCAGCTCATCGAGAGCTTCACCAGAGCTAACGCCGGGCGAATTGCCAGGGGAATACTGAACGACCATTCGGAAACGGCCAATTTCCAACACGTCGAGATCCGCGAGTTGCGACTGGGCCACGCGTTCGCCGTTGACGCGAACCCCGCCCTTGCCCAGAAGGTCAACGACCCACAGCCCCAATCGTGTCCGCACAAGACTGGCATGAACACGCGAGACACTCTGGTGCTGCAATGGGATATCGCAACTCGGCAAATGGCCGAGCAAAGTGATCGGTCGAAAGAGCGGCCATTGACGGCAGCGATCGGTATTCACGCGGGCATTGAGGAACCGGAGTCTCGCGGGAGGCGAAGAGGCAGCGATCTCGAATCGGGGCTCGCTCCGCGACAAGGCTCTCGCGTCGGGCCGCAAGTCGAACCTAAAATTGTACTGGCCGATGGCCAAACGTTCATTCAGATCGAGCCATCCCGAGGCCCTCGCGCCGTCGTGCCAATGGACCCCCGTTCGGCTCCCAAGGTCAGCACAGAAAACACGATTGCCGATCAACTGCATGTAGGCGTGACGATGGCTGACGTCGGAGCCCTCAAGCGTGACATCGCACTGATCCGAACGACCGACGAGAAGGAACGGCTTGCCAACGCTGCCGAATTCCGTTTCCTGCCCGTCAAATGCGGATAAATGCATCCGCAGGAGCGGTCGCCCGCCCAGTGCCGTGAAGAAATCTTCAATTCCGTAATCGCCAGACAAGAGGACCTGCCTTCCGGTACGTTGCGAAGGGAATGCCGCCGGGAGACCATCGTACCCGATCGTCCGTCAAGGAGGGTAATCCCCCCTAGACGATTTGCAACGCCCCCCTCTCAAGCCGTAGCCGCATTCCGAGACCATCGATGAAGCTAGTCACCGTCTGGGGGGTGCGGTGCCACTTCGCTCTAGCCCACTGAAGGAGTCGCGTCGCGGGCGATTCAGTCCGCGACGATAATTCCCATGCTTCGCGCGGTTCCCTCAACCATCCGAGCGGCCTGCGAAACGCTCCGTGTGTTCAAGTCAGCCATTTTTCGCTGCGCGATCTCGGCACACTGCGCTCGGGTCACCGTGGCGACTTTCTCCTTGTGAGGGACGCCACTCCCCTTGGCGATACCGGCGGCCTGCTTGAGCAATGCGGCAGCCGGTGGGCTCTTGGTGAAGAACTCGAAGCTTCGGTCGTTGTAGACCGTCACCACGACCGGGATGGGCGTTCCGTTGTACTCGCGGGTCCGTTCATTGAACTGCATCACGAACTGACCGAGGTTCACGCCGAACTTACCAAGCGATGTGCCCACCGGAGGTGCAGGAGTGGCCTGGCCGCCGGGGATTTGGAACTTGGCCTGACCGGTGACTTGCTTTGCCATTTTCTAATCTGAAACAATCGGGGAGGTTAATCGAAAAACAAGACGGCTAGTGTCCGTCGCATCAAGGTCAAGAAACGGTCATCAAAAAGACGTCCGATGCCGTGTGGGGGCTTTAGTTTACGGCATCGAGAAGCTTCGGGAAGGCCAAACCGGTCTAGATCGCTTCAACTTGCCAGTGGTCGAGTTCCATCGGCACACTGCGACCGAAAATACTGATGATCACCGTCACTCGACCGTTCGCCTCGTCGACCGTATCCACTTCGCCCTCCTGGTTCTCGAAGTGGCCCTCTTTGACACGAACACGATCACCCGACCGATAAGGGATTGCCGTTTTCATCGGCTGCTCTTCGTCTTCATCGAGCACGGGCTTGTTGATAAACCGCTCGATGTCGGATTGGGCCATCGGCATCGGTTTGCCTGCGGCTCCCGTGAAGTCACTGATTCCACCCGTTTCACGAACCAAGAACCACGTGTCATCGTTGATGATCATGTTGACCATGAGATAACCGGGCAGAAGTTTTCGCTTGGCGATTCGACGTTTGCCAGTTCGTGTGAACTCGACCACATCCTCGGTCGGAACCATGATGGCACCAAAGTACTCCTCCATCCCTTCCATTTTGACCCGTTTTTCGAGCGCGTCGCGGATCGAGTCCTCTCGATTGAATGCCACCTTGAGGATGTACCAATCCATCTTGCCGTCCTCGGCGATCGCTTCCACCGCGGGCTTTTTGATCACGCGCTTCGCCGGTGCCCCGTCCGTCGCGTCATCAATCATCGAGGAGCGATCCGACGGCTCGCTTTGGAGATCGGGGTCTTCGGACGCTGGGTTGGAGCTCACGGCAAAAAAACTTTACGAAGGGAACGTGTGGAACAACTCAAATCAACGCGGACTATCCGGTCACGCCGATCAAAGCGAAGAACCATTGCCAGACGATGTCGAACAGAAACAGTGCGATGGCAAGGACGAGAATAGTGAGAATCACCACGATGGCGGCGCGAACCAGTTCGCTTTTGCTTGGCCAGGTGACCTTGTTCATCTCGGCTTCGACGGCGATCAGGAAATCGGCAAAACGCGGCCAGTTCACGACGCGAAACCCGAACCAGCAACCTGCCGCACAAAGCAAAACGGGGATCCCGGTGCTGATCCACGGTGATAGGTCGAACGATCCGCGAAGCGTGATGTAGAGGCGATAGCAGCCAACGGCGGCAACGATCCAGATCGCCAGCGCGGTGACTTGACGAACAATCCTCCCCTGATTGGGCTTGTAAATCGCCGTTTGGAGGAGGTTCGCCGTCAAGGGCTGATTAGCGGTATTCGTTGCGACTTCCCTGGACACTCTTGATTCGCTCCGTTGCGTGCAACTTGAGGGGGAAAAGGGGGTTGATCGGTGAACTGAATAAACGGCCGTTTAGGCTGATTCGCCTGGCACCTGCCAAGATTCCAAGCCGACTGCCGGGAGAAAACTCACTCGGCCCCAAAACCCAATCGGACAATATCCCCGAAAAGAACAGCGGGGTCCAGCGGCATTCCTCATCTCCTCGCGGAGAGTTCGCTGAGACCCGAGCGTGTCCCGAAATTCGCCACAC
>JBGTCJ010000102.1:0-3025 GCA_041748895.1 Pirellulaceae bacterium | reverse complement strand
GGTGACCCACTGGATCGTCGCCCTGGTGATTATGGGCCTGGCACGGGTTGATGCCGCCGAGTCGGCCGATGCCGTGGTTTACGGTGCCACGCCCGCAGGGATTGCCGCCGCCGTCGCAGCGGCGGGAGCGGGGCACGAGGTGCTGTTGGTGGAACCGACCCATCGGATAGGCGGAATGCTGACCTGTGGGCTGTCGTACTCCGACTTCCGAACGTTTGAATCTCTGAGCGGCTTTTTTCTCAGCTTTTCAAAGCGCGTCGAATCGGACTACCGTCATCGTTACGGAAACGACTCGCAACAGGTGCGTGATTGCTGGCGAGGTACCTATGGCGAACCATCGGTCAACTTAAGGATCTTGGAGTTGATGATCGCCGAGCACGCGAAGATCCGTCTGCTCAAGCAGCATCGTCTGGCCTCGATCGAAACGACGCCGATCAAGCAGGGGCGGCGTCGCATCGGTGCGGTGACACTTACCAAGGGCGTCTCCGGAGAGAACGCTGCGATTCGAGTGGCCGCTGAGATCTTCATTGACGCGAGCTACGAAGGAGACTTGATGGCGATGGCCGGCGAAAACTATCACGTCGGTCGGGAGTCACGGTGGCAATACGGCGAGCCACTTGCGGGTGATGCCAATGGATACGCTGATGGCCAAGTGCAGGGCTACAACTTTCGGCTGTGCATGACTCAGGTTGACGCGAATAAGCGGATGCCCGTTGCACCAGAGGGTTATCGCGGTGACGATTTTGTCGGCGTCCTTTCTCATTTTGCTTCCGGGCGTCTGAAACGGGTCTTCGACGCGGGCCACGACGGAATTTTTCGTGCCCACATGCCGCTGATGCCCAATGGAAAGGCCGACGTGAACGACGCCCCCGGAGCTCCCGTTCGCCTTTCGATGCCGGACATCAACGACGGCTGGCCCGAGGGCGACGCGCTCGAGCGTCACCGGATCTTCGTCGAACATCTGCAGTACCACGTCGGTTTGCTCTATTTTTTGCAGAACGATCCGCGAGTTCCCCAGGGCGTGCGATCCGAGGCACGTTCGTGGGGCTGGTGCCAAGACGAGTTCAGGGAGACCGATGGGTTGCCTCCACAACTCTACGTTCGGGAGGGGCGCCGTCTTGTCGGTCAAAAGGTATTCACCGGCAACGAAACACTCACGGCTCCCAACGATGCCCGCGCGCGACTCCATCGCGACAGCATCGCTACGGCGGATTACATCCACAATTGCCACGGTACCGGACGCCGAGGATCACGTTTTGACGGAGAGCACGAAGGTCAATTCTTTCATTTCGTGCAACCTTATCAGATACCCTACGGCGTCATCGTTCCACAAATATCCGAGAATCTGCTCGTCCCCGTGGCCTGTTCGGCAAGCCATTTCGGATTCGGTGCGCTAAGGCTCGAGCCCGTTTGGACTAGCCTCGGCCAAGCTGCAGGCTGGGCGGCTCACCTGGCACTGTCGGCTCCTGCCAAGGTTCAGGATGTCAGCGTGACCGAGCTACAGAAACTTTTGCACGCCGACGGCAGCGCGACAGTCTATGTCTCGGATGTGCCACCAGAGTCACCCGATTTCGCAGCGGTCCAGTGGTGGGGAACGCTTGGTGGCTTCCACGGATTGGTCTCCCGGGATGAACCTGAAAAACCGGTAAAAATCATCGGCCAGTACTATCAACCCTTCGCGGATCACGCCGCGGGGCTTGGTGAAGTATTGACGCCGAAACTGCGGCTTCAGTGGGAGCGTTTGCTCTCGTCAAAGGCGACCGCTTCGGCCGATCCGCTCACTCGTGGAGAGTGGATCCGACACGCGTACGATGCCGATCGGCGGGCGGGTGTCAGCCAACCTTGACGGCGATGCTTTGCCGCGATCGTCATGCCGCGCGAGCTGGGGCTTTTGCGACCCCGTGACCATTGTCTCAAGACAACGCAGCCCTGCAGACGAAGTAACTGTCTGGACAAATGGTGTTCGAACAGGTAAAATTCAGCCATGAGTCAGACAGTTGACAGGCCAGTCCTCCGATTTGATTCGCCGCTCCAGCAGGCGTATCTGTCGATTTGGAGAACGTACGATCGGCTTCGGGTTGTCGAAGACGAGCTATTTGGCAAGTTCGAGATCACCAATCAGCAGTACAACGTCCTCCGACTGCTGCGCTCCGAGCACCCCGTCGCGGTGCCCGTGAGTCGGCTCTGGGAGCGTTTGGTTTCGCGTGGGCCTGACGTCACGCGAATGCTTGACCGACTGGAAAGCAAGGGGTGGATTTCTCGGTCGCGGTCATTGGAGGACCGCCGTGCCGTCCTCTCGACCATCACGGAGGAAGGCACTGCTTTGCTCGAGCGGATTCATCCGCGATTGATGGAGTGTCACGAGCGGCAATTGGGGCATTTACGAGTCAGGGAGTTGGAGACGCTGGTCGACCTGCTGCGCAAGGCACGCGCCCCGCATGAACCGGAAGATAGTGTCTGGCGATGAATCGAGTCGGCTTTCCTATCGCCCGGGCAGGTGATGACGACGTCGGTTGTGGGTGACCGCAAACTTTGGTGAGGAGAATTTTTCATGTCGAATCGAAGCGTCAATCCGTACGATGTGATCGTGATCGGTGGCGGGCCGGCTGGGGCCACGGCCGCGACCCTGTTGGCAAGCGCAGGGCACCGCGTGGTGCTTTACGAACGCGATCGATTCCCAAGATTTCACATCGGCGAGTCGCTGATCCCACAAACCTATTGGGTGTTGGATCGCCTCGGAATGCTCGACAAGCTGCGGCAGAGTGGTTTCGTTCAGAAACACAGTGTGCAGTTCATTTCCGAACGTGGGCGTTTGTCAGAACCTTTCTATTTTGAGGATCACAATCCACACCCTTCGAGCCAGACCTGGCAGGTCGAGAGAAGCCAGTTTGATCAAATGATGCTGGAGAACGCGCGGCAGAAGGGGGTTGAGGCGATCGAAGGTGCGAGGGTCGTGGAGGTTCTTTTCGAAGGGGAGCGGGCGATCGGAGTGCGTGTCAAAACCGATCAGGGGCAGGAACTCTTG
>JBGTCJ010000101.1:0-3353 GCA_041748895.1 Pirellulaceae bacterium | reverse complement strand
CCCACATCGTTGGGCCGGACAGCCCGAGCACTTGCTCGGCGCCGACATATCCGCCGGTCTCGTAGACGACGCAGAAGGTCTGAATCTGTTGAACGGATAGTCGAGACAGGTCGCCATTCATGCCCAATTTGCCGTGCGGTTCGGGATATCTTTCACTTTGGCAAATCTCCCGATCGTTCAAAATTTCCTTGCGTTCATTCGCAAATAATAAATTGTACCGAATTCAGCGAAAGGTACAATTCACTCGATGGGTGATGAAGACACCGAATCACCGCTTCAAGGGCGACTAGTGCCACTGTCGTGTTGCCGAGGTATCGATAATCCCCTCCTGCTTTCATTTTCCCCAATTCGTTCTCCTCATTTCTTTCTCGATCCTCTCCTACAAGGAATACGAACATGTCGCCTTCAGGTCGCAGTCGCCCAGCGTTCACGCTGGTCGAGCTACTCGTGGTGATCGCTATCATTGGAGTCATGGTTGGGTTGCTATTGCCCGCTGTCCAAGCGGCTCGAGAGGCCGCGCGGCGAATGAGCTGCGGTAACAACCTGAAGCAAATCGGACTTGGGCTGCACAACTACCATGCGGCCTACAACAAGTTGCCCGTTCACATGATGGGCACCCACTCGCACACCGGAGCCTATGCCAACACCGGGATGGGGACCAACGCAAACGCGCCTTTCGGCCACAACGAGTACACGCTCAGTTTTCTCGTTGGGCTGACACCGTTTGTCGAGCAACAGGCACTCTGGGAACAAATCTCCAATCGACTCGTGGGTCGTACCGATGGTCAAGCCACCGCACCCGGTGGAACCCCCGACAGGCCCTGGGCCGCGATGGGGCCGGCACCACGTCAGGGGCAGTACCGCCCGTGGGCGACGGACATCACCACCTATCGATGCCCGAGTGATCCCGGTTTCGGACTGCCCGCGCTCGGCCGCACCAACTATGCGGCCTGCGTCGGTGATTCGTTCCGGCTGATCAACGCTCGCTGGCCGGGTCAACCTGTCGGTGGCGTTCTGCAGTACACCAACGCGGGAACGATCGCGAATGTGAACGCTTCGCAGCGCGGCATGTGGATGCCCGCATTCCAGAAGAGTTTCCGCGACGTACTGGACGGACTTTCCAACACGATGATGTGCGGTGAAATCAATACCGACCTTGGCGACCGTGACATCACCACGACAACGTTGATCAGTCCCAGCGGTGCCGGCCAGCTGGCCAACAACCCGGGGGGACCGAACGTGTCGACCAACTGCATTACGAATTTCATCGATCCACTGCGACCCCGTTATTATCGGGGAGATATTGTGCAGTTGACTGGCGGAGGCGGAAGCGCCGGACAAATTGCGGTGCAGTTCCAACAGCGCGGTTTCATGTGGGCCGACGCGCGCGGGATCTATACGATGTTTACCGCCATTCTTCCGCCCAACAGCGGTCTTTGCAGCGGTGCCGGCGACTCATCCGAGGGCCTTATGCCAGCTGCCAGCAGGCACCAAGGTGGTGTTCACGTATTGATGGGTGATGGTGCCGTGAAGTTCATTACCGACTCGATCGAGGCCGGCGATCGGTCGGCAGGCGATGTTCGAAATGGACAAACCGGACCCAGGGCGCCCGGTTCCCCGAGTCCCTACGGCCTTTGGGGAGCCCTCGGAACACGTGCCTCCAGCGAGGTCATCACAACTGACTTCTGATACACCTCGTTTCGATCCGCTCTTCCTGTGAGAACTCGTTATGCTCCCTTTTTCCTGGCGATTCGGTCTGCTTGTAATCGTCACTCTGACGATCGTGGGTTGTGGAAAAGAATCCAATCGTGTGGTCGACACCCAGAGTGATTTGTGGGCTCAGCGAGAAGCTTTCTATGCGGATGATGAAAATCTGAAGCAAGCGGAATAGTCGTCGCGCCAGGCGAACGACCACGAAGTCGCGGCACAGAAGCCGTCGTCGATCGGAGCTGTCCGGTCGCTGGCGCTTACGGCTTGTAGTTTTGTCCGGTCGCTGGCGGTTACGGATCGTAGTTTTCCAGACAACCGAATTAGAAATCGTTATCGGTTGCAAACTTTTTGATTTCCTCCTTTTTGACCAATGATCATGAATCTCATCTGCATGCGACGCGTTTTGCGCTGGGTCCCGCTCGCTTTGTCGACCGCACTGTTGATTTTAAATTCGACAATCACACGCGGCGACGAGGCGACCAAGCCAATCGCGTCACCGGACTTGGTCTTTGCCGAAAAGGACGGTTTGGTCGCGGTTGAAGCCGAGCACTTCATTCGGCAAGAGATGAACGACGTTCGGGCCTTTCACATTACCTCCAGCGGACATTCGCCCTCGATCGAACCCGATGGCGACGAGCCTCATGTTGCCGGGGCTGCCGGTGGTGCGTACGTCGAGATCCTGCCCGATAGCCGGCGAAATCATGGAGAAAAGTTGATCAAGGGCGAGAACTTCTCCGACGAGCCCGGCAAGTTGGCCGTACTCACCTATCGGGTTCACTTCACTGATCCCGGTCGGTACTACGTTTGGGCTCGCGCGTTCAGCACTGGGTCCGAGGACAACGGTCTTCACGTGGGAATCAACGGCACCTGGCCCGACAGCGGCCGCAGGATGCAGTGGTGTGAAGGGAAGAACCAGTGGCGCTGGGAGAGCAAGCAACGCACGGCCGATGCGCATTGCGGCGAACCTTACAAGATTTATCTCGACGTTCCCACGGCTGGCATCCATGAGATCCACTTTTCGATGCGAGAAGACGGATTCGAACTCGATCGTTGGTTGATGACGAAGGATCGCGAATTTGCTCGTCCCGACGGGATCGGGCCGGAGGTTCTCGTACACGCCGGCGCGCTGCCCGCGAGTTTCCCGTACGTGGAAGCGGTGGTGATGCCGGCCAATCCGCCGAGCCCCGAACCGGATGCCTCCCCCAATGTCCGCTCGGATCGGTTCGAATTGCCGGCGACGCGTTTCCAGTTGCAGGACACCGGTTTCTATCTGGACAAGGGCAAGTGGGCCGCCATCAATCCGAGCCAGCGCAAAACCGCCACGTCAGAGATCACGTTTCCGTTCCCCACGGGCGTGTACGACATCACCTTGGAGGCGATCGGTGAGAACGATGGCCAATCCAGCTATCTTCTTAGTCTGGATGACGAATCATTGACAAAGTTCGTTTGTCCCCTGAGCACACAGACGTATGAAGAAGGCGAGAAGTATCACCACACCTGGAATGGCGCTAGGGTGACGGAGGGGACGCAGGTCAAAATCACGGCGGAGATCGGATCCGAGGATGGGAAGGAATTCAGCCGCGCGCGCTGGGCGACCATCGCTTTCACACCTGCCGACAATGCAACGCGAAACGCTGCCGCAC
>JBGTCJ010000100.1:0-9428 GCA_041748895.1 Pirellulaceae bacterium | reverse complement strand
CGGCGCCGAGCTCCCATGAGTCAACGGCAGTCCCCCGGGGTGACTGCGGATCACCGCCGAGGCAGAGGTACATCAGACGGCCCCACTCCCAGTTTCTCAGACCGGATTGCTCACTTCGCAACTGTAGATTTTTTAGCACCGCCAGCGCATCGCCGAAGCCATTGTTGGCAATGCTGTTGACCGCCAATGAAATCGAGGAACTGTAGGATGCCTCCTCGGCCCGGCGCAGCGCAGCGGTCGCATCGGCACGGGCTTCATCCGACTTTTCACGCTCCATGTCGGCTTCCTCGGCCGCTTGCCTGGCTTCCTCCTCGCGCTGAGCGGCTAGCTTGCTGGCTACCACCGCCAAATTCTTCTGCAAGTCGGCTTCTTCGGCCTGCAACTTCGCATCCTCTGCGGCCGCATCAGCTAACGCTCGGGATTGTTCCGCCTCCCGTTTGGCAGCGCTGACTCGTAGAAAGGCGTATGTCCCTCCGCCAAAAATGGAAACTAGGAGAACCGCCGCAAGTTGGCGAAAACTCCGCAGGCGGTGATGACGAGCGTCACGCTCCCGCTGCGCGGCCGTGATCTTTTTGATCAGCGCGCCGTGTTTCACCTGGGTCGAATCGAGCAACGAAAGGGCGAGGTCCAAGTCCCCTTTGGCCAACGCCGCCGTTGCGTATGCGGAGCGCGCGATCACCAACATCTTTCGCGCGTGATGGTTTCTCGGCCAAAGGTCAAGCGACTTTTGGAAGCCAAACACGGCCGCCGCAAAATCGTCGTACAACCCTGACTCTCGCGCCCTCTTGAGATCCTCGCTCGCCTGGTCAGCCAACAAGACGCTTTCGGAGTGCGACAGGTAGCCGGTGATCGCCTCCTGAAAGGACTTGACCGAAGAATACCTTGCGGCGGGGTTGGTCAACATGGCGCGACGCGCGATATCGACCAACTCACCCTTGACGTCGGTCGGCCAAATTTCATTCTTGGCCACGGCTTCCAAACAATTCATCACGCTGTCCGCATGATGAGGTGGCTTACCCGTAACGATCTCGTAAAGGATCGCGCCGAGCAAATAGACGTCGGCGGCCTTTCCAATCAATTCGACCGGTCCAGTCGCCATTTCGGGGGCCATGTATGCGGGCGTGCCACCGAGCCCGCGCGTGAGAAAAACACTGCTCTTCTTTTCGAACTCATCGGTGCAAAGCGCAATTCCCCAGTCGGTCAACAGGACTTCGCCAAAGTCGCCAAGCATCACGTTCTCAGGCTTGAGGTCGCGATGTACCACACCTCGCGAGTGTGCCAACGCGACGGCATCGGCCGTACGCATCAAGATACTCAAATTCTCATGCAACGATTTCTGATGAATCACCTGCGACCATGGCGTGCCGACGATACGCTTCATCACGTAGAACAGGGACCCGTCGTTGGTCGTTCCCAAGTCGTAGATGGGGACGATGTTGGGGTGTTCCAGATCACCGGTGACAACAGCTTCGGACAAAAACTTGAGCCGAGAAGCCGCATCGCTGGTGCGATCCTTGAGGATCATCTTCAAGGCCACCGTGCGGTCGATCGACGCTTGGCGGGCCGCGTGAACGACCCCCTCTCCGCCCATTCCGATGACCTCGATCAACTCGTAGTCGGTTCGAGTCCCTGATTCTCCCTCGACGGCGCGAACGGCCCGTCTGGGAATCACCAAGTGATCGGGAATGGTGGTATCACCCGTACCCGTTTTGATCGTCAGCGAGACGTTTTGCTTGTCCCCAATGTACGGCGCCCAATGATTCCGAACCGTGGCCATCGTCGAATCGGCCGACTCCCTGCTACCGACCTTGACCGTTTTGTCTTGCAGCGGGGGCGTTCGCGAGAGTTCTCGGGTGATGGCGTCGCTGATTGCCACCTGAGGGACTTCGGCAAAGTCCTCGCGCTGCGCTGCGAGCGGTTGATCCGTCGCTTGTTTCGCGACGACCGGGTCGACTTTTGGAGAGGTGCTTGCCCACTCGTCGCCCTGACGATCACTGACGACGGGTTTCGGCGGTGATGACGCAAATGTCGCCGACGCGACCGCCGACATGGACCACGTGATTACGTTTCCGCATTGGCGACAACGACCATTGTCCAAGCCTTGTTCGCTGTAATCTGCTCCGCAGCGAGGACAATTCAGCACGTTATCGGTTCCTGGCAATTGGGGTCGGACGCTTCATTTTTCCCACGTTCACTATCGCCCGCGGCGAATTCGACGCAGCTGGATCGCGATCGGCAGTGCGGCCCCCATCGATACCGCACCCGCTGACCTGGCGCCCATCTCGTCTGTCCGCGGTGTCGCGGGTCGATACACCGGGTCGTGAAGCCGATCCAATCGAAGCTCAGCGCCATCCGATTGCACCGGCGGACGATCGGCCGGCTGATCCAACGCATCTTCAAGAACGGGCTGGGAGATGCCTCGCAGCTGCACCGCCTCCGCGTCCTCCATACCGAGCGATCCGATCGATTTACCGCCGCGAATGATGACGTCGGTCACCAACTGCGCGACTCCATCTTCGCGGATCAGATATAGCCGATAGCGATCATCGGGCAACCTTTCGAACAACTGCGGCAGGTTCGCGATGTACTGGTCATCGATCCGAATGTCGTCTAGTTCACGTGTGTTTCCGAACTCGTCAATTTGGATCACGATCCGCAGTACGTAGTATCGATCAAATTTGCTGGGAGCTTCGGCAACTGTGATCATTTCGACCGACGGCGTCGACTCGACCGTCACCCGCTGCGCGCGTTCCTCAACATTGGGCTCGTCAATCCGAGATTCCTCCTCCCGTCTGACCTCGCGGGTCTGCACGACGGGTGCGAACGCGAGTCCAGTGTCAGGCACTCTCAATGTGCTGTTGACCGTGGTCGACAACGCCTGGCTTTGGTTCGCGCCGGCAAAAAACTGGATGTTCGCCGGTTGGCCATTTTCCCTGGCGCGGCTCGCAGTGACTGATATGGGGATCGGGGCCGCCGGATCATTCGCATTGGGATTTCCTTGGTACTGGTGCGAAACGGTGAACACCAACACATTTCCGTCGCTCAAACCAGACCGCCGAAACGATTGGAATCCATCGGTGCTATCCGACGCGAAAAATGTTTCGACCGAATCGCCCCAATCGATTGTCAACAGGAAAAAGAACTCCTGAGGGCCAATCGGGAGGCCGAAGTGAATTTCCAATTGAACATTCCCGCTGTCATCAACCTGCACGTCACCCAAGCCCGGTACATCGAGCGGCGTCACCACCAATTCGGGTCGAACATGGAAATATTGAGTTTGCGGCGTTTCGAACAAGACGTTGCCGGGCCCAATGATGGAGACGTTGCCCGAAGCCCGACCGGATATACCTGCCGAGATGCCCTCGCTCTGCATCGTTAGGAGCGTGTTGGCAACCGGGTTGAAAAAGGTGAGGTTGCCACCCGAGGCAACCCAATCGATTCGTCCCGAGTTGGCTGTGACCTCGCCCGTTACGTTCAAGTGGCCAAGCGCCGAAATGGCAATGTTCCCTTGGTTGACCAGCACTTGGCCAGTCGTCAACGACGTTTGGTCAACGATACTGAGTCCACCACCCAATCCCCCAATCGTTGAAAGGAAGCTCACGTTCGTCGTCAGTTCCACACTCCCGGTGCTGGCAATCATCAACGCTGACGCGGCGACGTTTGACGGAGCGACCTCGCCGAGTATTCCGCCGGCAGTTGACGTTAGGTACACATCGCCTGGCGTGGTGATCACGCCGATCAACAGGCTATCGGCCGTGAGCGCGACGTCGCCATCGAAGGTCGCAACATTGAGGACCGCCAGGGCTCCATCATTCTCGATCTGCAGCCCTCCGCTGTGACTAAGTGACGCGGAGAGGGAGTCAACCGTGGTACTGAGAATGACGGGTCCCGCGGCGTTCAAGCTGAGATGGTCGCCGCTGACGCGTGCTGGCGGCATCAATCCGGGGATCGGCAGGATGGATCCCGACAGCGACGTTAGCGTCACATCACCATTGGCGGTGACGTTCCCCACGCTCAAAGGACCCGCAGCGCTAAACGAGATCTCGCCATCGTGTGTCACAACCGCGTTCGCGTTGGCGGCACCCGTAACCGCGATCGCGATATCGCCGGTACCGGTGGTTTCCGCGGTGACGTCCAGCGCCGATGTTTCAAGGGAAATCCCCGTTCCCGCAGTCACGTCAAGTTCGGCCGTCAGAACCTCCGCCACGGCGCCACCGGTGCCGATCACCGCTCCACCCGCCTCGAGGACGATCACGCCGTCGGCTTCGATCCGAAGGAGTGAGATGTCGCCATTGCCCCCAACCTCGATCACCATCGCGCTCGCGGATAGATTCGTGGTACGGATGACACCCGCCGACTGAACGAACGATTGATTGCCCGCACCGTCTTGATTGGCGCGAAGGCGAACGGTTTGATCACCCGAATCGAGGTTCGCGTCGATCCGAAGTTCGTTTTGGGCAAAGATCGTAATCGCACCGCCTGAAACCAGGTTTTCGGATAGTCGAACGTTGTCGCCAACCACATCAAACGTACCATCGATCGTCACCGCACCGCCAAAATCGACGTCACCACCCGCATCGACCAGAACGTTTTCAAGGTTGCTAACGGCCCCCACCGCTGCGAAAAACGCCGCCTCGCCGCCGGCGCTGACGACCAGGCTCCGAGGAAAACCATCGGATCGGATCGAGTCGTTGAAAATCACGTCGCCTCCGGCCGTGAGCGTCACGTCCGCGCCAAGTGTCACGATCCCGCTGAAAATCATGTCGCGATCGCCACTGACATTCGCGACACTGTAGCTCGCCGCGTTCAGAAAAATCTCGGAGGCGGAGACGGTTAAGTTGGCCAAGCTTTCGAGGCCTCCGACTGGCTGCTCGAAAATGACGTTCCCTGTACCCGCCTCGAGCGAGAGGGCGTGGCCACCATCGACGGTCCCCTGCAAGGCAATGCTTCCGCCAAAAAACCCCGTATCGATGGTTGAGTCGGCTGCCAGGATCACATCCCCAAAGGTGGCATCCTGAAAGGTCGTTCGTACCGTTCCCGCGATGGTCGTCGGGCTCGCGGTGCTGGTTACACCCCCGACGAACGTCAGTGCGCTCACCGAACCCCCGAGAGTCACACCACCGGTGTTGAAGAACTCGGTGAAGTTCGTGATCATTCCCCCCGCGTTGATCGCGACTCGATAATTATTGGCTGTTGTAATCAGAGATGTCGCTGTCAACGCATCATCGAAGACGATCGAACCGGACGAGTTGGTGACTTCAAGGGTCCCCACCTCGACGGGACCTGAGAACGTCGCACCGCCACTCTGGACGATCGTGAGCGTCTCCAACTCCGCAATCGATCCGTCGACAAACACCAAACCTTCTCCAGTATTGATGGTAATCGTCTCAGGATTGCCACCATCGGTTCCGCTGAAACTGCCCGTGAGGGTAAAGTTTCCATCGGTCCCACTACCGTCCGTGTCGATCGTCAATTGCCCACCATCTGCGAGCACCACCGCCCCCTCGAGCACGATACTCCCCGCGTCGATTCCCGCTTGGGTTGCAATCAACGTCACGGCCGAATCGATACGGATCGCCTCAGCTAGAAGCGATAGATGGCCCTCCGAGTTGGCGGAGCCTAGCGCCAGGTTCGTGAACAAGTCGATCGAATCGGTTCCCGCATGGCCATCGATCGTTAGCGAAGCACGGAAATCCTCGTCGACCGAAAGGACAAAGATTGAATCGGCCATGGACCCGCCATGAACGCTCAGCGAAGCCGTAGGCAGCGAGAAGACGACCGAGGAGATCGTCGGTCCCAAAAGCTGCATTCGCCCGTCCTCGGCTTGATTCGCCAGCAACACGTTGGGATTGTCCAACTCGGGCAGTTCGAATCGGATGCTTTCGGGCGAACCATCGTTGTCGATCGCGACCACCCCCTCGTAGCTGACCGAGAAATCATCGCTATTGGCGGTTAGGACGACTGTCCCTTGAAGGCCATCGATGAAGTCGTAAGTATGTGTGCTAAAGAGGGAACCCGCGCCGACGATTTCCAATGTGTTGCCATTTCCGCCGCCTTCGAAATGGATCCCGGCGGCGGAAATCGGATTGCCCCCTGACCCATCGATGATCAGGGTATCGTCACCCAGCCCACCTTGAATCGTGATCCCATTGACGATCGAGGCAAGGGGACGTGAATCGATTAGCGCGCCATTCAAATACGTCTCGACGTCGGGCCCATTGAGCAAAACGACGAACGTATCCGCCCCCGAGGTGCCGACGATGGTGGGCGACCCGGCATCGAGGGTGGTTAGTGTCACGTCGTTCCCGTCGCCACCGGCGTAGGAGATCTGGAACTGCGCAGAGTGCATCCCCGATTGCACCGTGAGCACTTGGCCCTCCGCCAAGCCGTCAAAGGTTCCGATGACATTGTCGGCACCGTCGTTGCGAACGATCGTGAACTGCTCCCCCACGACGGGCGTGTAGTCGAGGAGGATCGACAGAGTCGCGCCGCTCAAATTGACCGTGCCCACAACGTCCAATTGACTGTAGCCGTCGCCGAGGGTCGCGCCACGGATCTGTATTTCCAACGTCGATCCGGGTGCCATCGCGGCGCCGGCCGTTTGTAGGATGCCCACCTCACTGCCCGGGGCAACCACTGCGGAGCTACTTGCGGAAAGTGATCCACCGATCGATCCGGTCCCCACAAGCGTCGCCCCAGCTGCAAGCGCCACTTGGCCGGCGATTGCGAAGTTGCCGTCGACGACGATGGTTCCGCCCAGCAGGTTGATCGTTCCGGCGCCGGCGGTCATCGCCGAAGGCCCAACGGTTACCGTTCCCACGATTTCTAGAAATTGATCCCCCGATCCGCTCGAACTGTTCGTTGTGAGACCGTCGGCGGAAATCGACAGGGCGTCGACCGCGGTGCCTATCGCGGCGGCACTGACCAACGACACTTGCCCACCCATGATGTCGGTGAGGCTATCGCCTGCTTGCGCGATCGATCCGGTGCGAGCGACGAGCGAAATCGCTTGCCCCGCAGCGACGAGGCCAGTGACATTGATCGATCCCCCAGCGATCGTCACGGCATTCTGGAGGGAGGCGCCATCGATCGTCACGATCCCCGTGCCCGCGGCAACATTGCCGATCGTGATCGAACTGAGGCCCACATCGAGCAAGTCAAGTTCGCTTTGGTTGAGTGAAAAATCGCCTGACCCATCTCCCATACCGATCGATCGGTTGTCAGTGCTGGGCCGTAAGATCAACGATCCGGTTCCCGTGATGGCTCCACCGATGGCGACGGAATCCGCGATGATCGTGCCGGCACCCGATGTGAAGTCGATCGCCCCCAGATTCGTGTTGCTGAATTGCCCCGCGCCGGCGTTGAACGTGCCACCAAGCGAGACCACTTCGCCGACGACCGAAATTCCCGATGAGAGGGTGTTCAGGGCGCCAGCGGAAACGATTGACGAGCCAAGCGTAAGCGAACCGGATTGGCGAATCGATGCTCCGGCCGCATGAGTTGTGTTCAGCGACACAGCCCCCGTAAAACTGTTGCCGGCGTCGTTGAGCGTCAGGATGCCGGCGCCAGCGTTAATCGTCACGGCCCCTGCTCCGGCATCTTGGCTGATCGCGCCAGACTGCGTGACACCCACCGCGTTGACCGTGAAGGTCCCCGTGCCGAGCGTTGTCGTTGCGAATTCAATGGCACTGAGGTCGCTGATTGTGACAGACCCAGCGCCAGAGTGAGCAATCGTTACCGGCCCAACGAAGTCATTTCCCACATCATCCAAAGAAATCGCTCCGGCCGCCGCGCTAAGCGTCGTCGAGCCGCCGACAATCAAAGCCGCCGACTGCGTGATGGATTCCGCGGTCAGCGACAGATTAGCCAAAACCAGTGGGCCACCGAGGATGATGGAATCCGCCGCGGCGCCACCATCGATTTGCAAATCCCCGGAAAAGCTTGTGCCGAGTGAAGTGATATTGATCGTATCCGCACCCAACCCGCCATTGACCTCAACTCCGGTCGTCGGGTTGAAGCCGGGATCGAGACCCGTGAAGGTCACGATTTGTCCACCAGCCCCAAGGTTCACGGTCAATTTAACTGCCGGATTGCTGAACTGCGTGGTCGTGAAGTTGTCGCCCGCAACCTGCGATATTCCCGCGGTAGCCTGATTGGAGAACACAATGTTGTCGGCCGTGTCTCCAAAAGTCAGCGTCAAGCTATCCGTACCGTCAATCGTCAACGTGTTCGCACCGAGTCCGGCATAAACGATCGAAGTACCGCCGATGATGATCTCGCCACTCGAAGCGTTTCCATAGACGACCTCGACGGGGGCGCCGCCGACAATCAGCGTCAAGTCATCGGTAGCATCTCCCCCCAAGTCGACCGTGATCATGGATAGGCCGAGCAATGCCGGATGGGCATCAAAATCGATAACCAAGTCGTCGTTTTGACCCACGACACCGGTAATGCTTAAGTTTTGGATCCCGGCCAAGGCGTACGTTCCAATGATGTCCCCATTGGCAACGAATTGAACGGTACCCTCGACGACCACAACGGAGACCTGACTCGGGCTGGCTTCATCGGGAACAATCAGCTGAGGCGTGGATTGGTCGACGATGATCGCAACGTCATTGCCGTCACCCGCGAAGTACGAGATTCTTGCGGTCTTTCCGCTGCCGGCAAAATCTGTGCTAACCACCGATCCATCGGCCAAACCAGCGAAAGTGCCGGTCACCGGATCGTTGCCATCGTTGTCGATGATCACAAACGTCGTCCCATCATCGACATCAAAGTTTCCGACGATCAGATCGAGTGTGGCCCCGCCGAGCTCGACCGTGCCCTCAACCTTCAATTGATCGTACTCGTCGCCGACAATCGCCCCAACGATCTCGACTTCGAGAATTGAACCGGGGTCAAAACTCACGTCGCCCGTCTCGAGAATTCCCGGACTGTTTCCGGGCGCGAGCGTGCCCCCTGCGGACACGACCACATCGCCCAGTACGGTACCTATACCGCCAAATCGATCGCCTGCTGCAACCTGGACATCGCCATCGCTGAGCACCGGTCCCAAATCGGGCCCGGACCCCAAGTCCGCGAGCCCGTGGTCCGCCTCGTCGACTTCACTCGCGGACGGTTTCGGAGCATCCCGAGAATCCGTCGGCTCAACCGGGGCGGCAAAGTCGCTCGTCGCCCCGTCATCGGTATCGATGCTACCTGCTGGCTCGCCAATCGCAGAAATCTCGATCGCAGGCGTCATTTGATTAACGAACTGCCCATCGACGCTCGCCGAGATGCCCTCGGAGCTCCCGAATTCCGCGCCACCTGAACACGCCCCACCGACGTCGATTTGAATGAAGGGGATTCCATTGAGAACGATCCGCGGTTCCAAACGCGACGCGTAAAGTTTCGGGTAGACATCAACCCGCGGCGGCGAGAATTCTGTC
>JBGTCJ010000099.1:0-10674 GCA_041748895.1 Pirellulaceae bacterium | reverse complement strand
GATCTTTGGCGACACCGACCAAGTGTTCGTCCGACGCGGCGAGCGACCTTACGGTGCAAGGGTCGAACTCCGCTCGAGGAACCATCACCGAGAACGATCGCATCTCGGTCGACCAGTCCTGGCGGAAGCTTGTTGACGTTCGCAACTCGATTCGACAACTCGCGGCCGGTCGCATGGGTGCGGTGAACGCAGATCAATTGGAGTGCCTGCAAGCGTTGATTGATCAATGCGAGGCGCTCACGCAGGTATTTCCGCATGCCCCCAAAGGCGATCACACCGGCTGGGCGTCCGGTCCGGTTCACCGCGATTGGTTCTCCACGGGCTCACTGCGCCGCAGCGTGGAGTCGGCAACCAGCGACCTTCTGCGATCGTCCTCGCCGGCCGTTCGGTGGGACGGGTTTGAGGACCCCCTCAACCCAGTGATTGTTTTCGGCGACCGAGAAAAAATCGTCCGACTCCTCGTTCAGTTGATCGGCACTGCCGCTGCCGCGGACTCGGTGTGGCAGCCGGTCTTGGTTCGCGCCACGCCCCTCCATAAGAAACAGGCGCTGCGGCTTCTCGTGATTCATTCAGCCGCTCGCGTGACGACCCAGGGGGCTGGTTCAGCAAGCAGATCCATGTTTGGTGGTCAGGATTCAGCCACGGAGGGTCCGCTTCGCGTGGCGGCGTGGCACGCAGCGACGCTCAACGTTTCGCGACGTCTCGATGGCCGCGAGCAGTGGGGCTTCGATCTGCCGATGGGAGGGGCGACCGCCGTGGCAATGCAATGGGCCAACTGGCGCTGCCAGATCGTCCGAGCGCTCGAGTCACTCGAATTGCAAAGCGACGTGAACCCTGCCGATTCGGCGCAGGATCGAATGACGACTGGAGCCATGCGGATGATCCACGCTGGCCATGAGTCGCTCAGGCGTCTCGAACAAAGGGTGCCCGCGCCACGACATGTGGACACCGCCATCTACGGTGTCGTGCGAGTCGGCGGAACCGTCTCGGCCGAGCTTGCCGAGGCGTTCGATATTCGCTTGCAACACGATCAGGGGCCATATGACCTCGTTTACCGTGTGAATGAGCGCGGTTGGATCGTCGTATGGGACGCGGACCTTGGTGAAGCCAGAGCGAGGATGCATCGCTTGTCACAACCTTGGCTGGAACGCTCCGGCGCCCTTCGTCTGACATGGTCGGGCCCTCGCCGACTCGAGTTGGACTCGGGGAGAGCAACAGTCCAGTTAGCTGACTGGTTTGCCCGACAGACGCTCGCAAGGGAAGTCGAGGATCGCGGCCCCGCAGGCGAATGCCGCAGCGACCAGGAACCAACGATCGAGCGGTCAGCGATCCCCGCGGATCGCCTCCGCCGCCAGCTTTCCCACCTTGCGGGGCACACGCTCAAAATGAGCTTACGGCTGCAGCGAACCGCGAAGTCCATTGAGTCGCCATAGGCTTAGCATTCACTGCGTTTAACGAACCAGCAGCAACATCTGAGATGGGGCGTCCGCATCACCGCCATGAGTACTCAAGGAAGTGATTCCCGAACCGCCCGCGGGCGCCATACCAGCCATCGGAATGAAATCCCGATCGAGGTTGAGAAGCAGCGGCTGACCATCGGCGGCCACCCAACTGCGAGCCATTGCTGCCTCACTTGGACGATCGGAAGCATCAGCCGACTGCGCCGCTCGCAACTGACTGATAGCGGCCATCAGCGGCGGTTCCGTTGCCAAACTCAAGCCAACGGCCGCGAACGAATCCTCATCGGACATGACGCGGATCAGAAATTGATCGAGCCGCCTGGCTGAAGCCTCGACAAAGTAAAGTCGTGAGCCGCGAACACCGGAGGCCTGCGAAGCGACATCGGCCGCAAAAACGTCCGCGTCCTTGAGTGTCTCGATCAGTTCATCCCTCAACACCCCACTCTCCGCAAGCCGAATGTCGGCTTCGCGAAGTGCCTGATGCAAGGCAAGAGTTTGCTCCCCCAAGGGCGTCAACTCGACCGCGATCACCAACAAGACATCGAGCGGCGGTTCCGAAGTCGTGGGATCGCCCCCAGGTGGAATGCGATCCATCGGCGATCCACCATCCGCGAGCCGTTCGTTGGATGCGGATTCGCTGGGCAACGACAGGCGGCCGGGCTGGCGATCGAGTTGCATACGTCCGGTCGGATCGATCGACTCCTCTACCGCCAAATTTGACGATCCACCGATATTCTCCCGCTCGGGTATCGGATCGTTCGCAGTCACTGTCGGTTCGGCTACTCGCAGTCGACCCTCACTTCCATGTGACCCATCGACCAAGCGGTCTTGTCCGCTTTCCCCTAAGCCGTCGTCGCTACGAGCAGCCATCTCCCTCGTCGAATCGCTAGGTCCGGGCCGATCCGGAAGCCAACGAACCAAGACAAAAAACAACGAAGCGGCGGTAGCCAAACCGATCGCGAAGCGAAGCGACCGACGCAAAGATCGATCCATGCCGGCCGCCGGTGAGGTCGTTGGGTTTGGAAGGCTCACCGACGCCGTCGAAACTCGCTCCCCACGACCCTCGCCGCTTGACCATTTGCCGGTACCCATTGCCGCGGTCACGATTCGATCCGTTGCGTGAATGTCCAGTTTGGCCGTCCGAAGCTCGGATAGACCGGCACGCAGGTCCGAGGTCATTCGTAACCACTCTTGACGCTCCCGCTGCAGTTCCGGATCTGCGAGCAGCCACTGTTCCAGTTGATCGCGCTCGTCATCACTGAGCGCATTGTCGATCGACGCGCTCAGCAACTGTTGGCGGAGATTATCAGGAAGTGACATCGTGGACTTCGACTCAGTGGACAAAACGTGGCGACTCATCGCGAACCCGGCTTAGTCCGAATATCCAATCGGACGCACTGCGTTCACCTCGACCTTTTCTCGGATACACAACTTCGCAAAAAGTTCCGGCAAAAAACGCCAGTTTAAGGCCGGCGATCGTGGCGGATCGCTGTTGTACTCAAAAAAAGTCGTCCGAGGCCAGAATATTCTTTGCTTGCCACCGCACCGGCCGAAGTGCTTGTTTCCCCCGCTTTTTCGAGCTCACACCACTCGCGTCGGGATTCCGGCACCGGTCAATCGAGTGGTTGATCGCCCGTTGCGGGTGCATCCACTGGGAAGCCTGCGATGTTGCCCCGGTATCGGCAGGCCTCAAGGAATGCCTCCAAGAGCACCTGCGCCGCGATCGCATCGAGATTGCGTACGCGGCTTCGCTTTGTTTTGCCCATGGCCCGCATCCGCTGCTGCGCCGCGGAGGTCGTGAATCGTTCGTCGAACAACCGAACAGGTATTTTCGTGGTTTCGGCGAGCCATTTGGCAAACGTCCGTGACTGACGGCTCTTTTCGCTCTCACCGCCGTCGCAGTGAATCGGCAACCCCACGACCCAGCCGTCAATCCGTTCGCGTCGCGCAAGTTCATTGAAGTAGGCTCCATCAGCCTCGGGTCCGGCGACGGCGCGTACCTCCCAAGGACTGACCAATATCCTTAGCGGGTCGCAAATCGCGATCCCGATGCGAACGGTACCGAAGTCGACCGATGCGAGTCGACCTTCCAACGGAAAAGCCGTCGGTGGCGACTGCGAGGGATCCGGCAAGCTGTCGGTCATTTCGCCAACGGCTGGAAATGGGTATCGAGGTTCGGTCAGGCTGTCACACCTTGATCCGGTGCGCTTGAGCGTATCACATGAGCGGGTCAAGAGTGATCCATTCACATGCGAGAGAAACACTCATCGAAACGACGCCAATCCAATTCCAACCCCATCGCGGTGAGGAACCGATTGAGGGTATCCAGCGCTCACCGCGCGATGGATCCGCCGCCACACAGCGGCACCACTGGCGGACCGCGTCACGCGAGGCACTTCGAACTCACCAGCTGCTTCGACTCAACGAGCTCTTGAGCCGTGCCGTGAGCGAACAGCCCTTCTATCGCGATCGGTTCGCTTCGGTGCGTCTGCCACTGGAATCGCTTGACGAACTTGGCTGCCTTCCTCTGCTGAGTAAAAGCGAGCTAACCAGGTCCGGGGTTGTGCCGATCTGCGGATTGCCAGCTGCCCGTTACGTGCGTCTGCACCAAACCAGTGGGACCTCAGGCGAACCGCTGCGAATCCTCGATACGCAAGAGGACTGGCAATGGTGGCTGGATACCTGGCAGTACGTTCTCGACGCCGCCGATATTTCGAGCAGCGATGTGGCGTTCATGGCTTTTTCGTACGGCCCATTCATCGGTTTTTGGACCGCGCACGAATCGCTCGTGGCGCGCGGCGCGATGGTCATTGCCGGGGGTGGGATGCCGAGCGTCACGCGGTTGCATGCGATCGCGGGCTGTTCCGCAACCGTTCTGTGTTGCACACCCACCTATGCCCTTCATCTCGCTGCCACGGCGGCCGAGCATGGCCTGAACCCCGCCAACTCAACCGTTTCAAGGATCATTGTCGCGGGTGAACCGGGCGGCTCGGTTCCCGAAGTTAGAGACCAAATCGAGTCGGCATGGAACGCTACCGTGATCGACCACTGCGGTGCCACGGAGATAGGGCCCTGGGGCGTGGGCAGCCGTGAGGGGAAAGGATTGCATGTGATCGAATCCGAATTCATTGCCGAAACAATCGTGTTCGACGATTCGTCGCCGCGGGGGAGGCACTCAGCGGAAGGCGAACTCGCCGAGTTGGTGATCACGGGACTCGGCCGTCACGGTGCCCCAGCCATTCGGTACCGAACCGGCGATCTGGTTCGCGCGCGGGCAAGCGAAGACCCGCAGAATCGATTCCTTTTTCTGGATGGTGGCATTCTGGGTCGCGGCGATGACATGATCGTGATTCGAGGCGTCAACATCTTTCCGAGTACGATCGAAGCAATCGTGCGTGCAACCTCCGCCACGGCAGAGTTCCGGGTCACTCACATTTGCGGCGAGGGGCTGGCTGAACTTCGGGTCGAAGTCGAGGGAACAGAGCCCTTGGCGGACCAACTTCGATCGGCATTCCGAGAAAAGCTCGGGCTCCGCGTTGACGTGCAACCGGTATCGCTCGACTCGTTGCCGCGGTTCGAAGCCAAATCACGTCGCTGGGTTTATCAGCGTGGCTCGAGGTGAAAGATGAACGAATTCGAAAGCCAGCCGCAGCCTTTCCCGTCGCAACCTATCTCGCTCCAGCGCGGGGACGATGGGTCGATCACGATCCGGTGGGACGATGGCTCGGAAGGCAGGTGGTCGGCCGCTGAGCTGCGTAAGACGTGCCCATGCGCCACGTGCCGTGAAAAAAAACGCAAAGCCACCGATGAACCAGCGGCGATGAAGCCGCTCACGCTTCCGGTCATCAGCGCCGCTGAGGCCCGGCCGCTGCGCGTCGAATCGATGCAGCCTGTCGGCAACTATGCCTACAACATTGCGTTTAGCGACGGGCACAACTCAGGAATCTACCCTTTTGAGCTGCTACGCAAGTCGGTTACTTCGTAAGGGGTAAGGTCGGCTGAACGTTCTGGAGATCGGTCCATAGAGTACCCTCACCAGCGTACAACAGTTTCAGGTCGAGTTCGTCTGGCAACTGCTCGGCAAATTCCCAGCGGTTGTAGGCGCCGGGGCTGCCGAAGGCTTCGACAGCCAAGCGAAATTTGTCGGCGGTCGCCTCTTCTTCCATCTGCTTCGCGGCCGAAGTCGCTCGACCGAGCATGACGGCCTTCTGCGCATTCAGCTCGGCCGTGTCTCGATCGACCTTGGCGATCAACTGCTCGGTCTGAGCCGCTATCTCTCGCGCTTGCCGCTCGCCCTCGGCCAACAGAGCCGATCGCATCCGATCGGTGTCAACCCGGACGCGTTCGGCCTCGAGTTCGACCTTTTTCTCGGCCTCACGGAGATTGGCCTCCGTCCGCGCCGTTCTGGACTCTTCGTCGCGGGTCAGCCTGAGCTCATCAGCGATGTAACCCTGCTGGATCGGTTCGCGAACGTTGGCGGGGATGTAGATGTGTCGAACCAAGCCGTACAGCAATTTGATTCGCTTTTCGAGCAGCACGCTGCGAAATTCCTCACTGACCGATCGCTGGAAGGCTTCGCGTCCATCACCGACCAATAGCTCGATCGCCCCGAGCTTCGCGCCATTGTTTCGACAAATGCTCTCGGATTGGGGTTCGATCACTTTCGTTTCGACGGCATCGATGTTACCGAAGGTCCGCACGACCTCGGCCGCATCATCGGGCATCACTCCCCAGATCGTTGAGAAATCGAGTTGAATGCTGAATCCGTCATTGCTGGGAAAACTGATCCCGGTCTCGGCAACGGCTACCGGTTCGCCCTGCGCATCGTGAACTTCATTTCCAGCCGCATCCCTCTGTGGGTCCACGTGGATCGCGGATTCACGGAAGCCAATATTGATGATGTCGATCTGTTGCTCGCGTGGGTTGATCGGGTAGAGCCCAGGCGGCAGAACCTGGTCTTGAATCCCCGACACGATACCGCGTTCGGGGTGATCCGCTTGCATCGTTACCACGCCGACGTAACCGGTCGGGATTTCGACCCATCCACTCACTTTTTCTTGGCTACCGATCATCGCGACCTCACTGCCGATGAGCTTGAACTCATAAGCATACGGGTTGGCCCTGTAGCGACCGGGCCCGAAGACCTTTCGCAGGATCCCACGGCTTTTGGCGATTCTGTCACCCTGCAGGTCCCCGTCAACGAGGAAGTCACCCGCGGGCAACGGGTCACCCATCTTGCTCGTGACCACGCCGATTTGTCCGGGAAGGATCACCACGTCCGGGACGATTGTCCGCTCCCAGTAAATCGGATTGTAAAAGTGACGGCCGGGCCCGCGCATCTCTCTCAACACACCGACCTCGCCGAGTTCGGCCAACCTTCCTTCCTGGGGTTCCTTTCGAGGGAGGACCAACGGCCCTTTGTATCGGAGCAGGAGGCTGTGACCCTCGGGAACGTAAACCCGAGCGACCATCCAAATGAACGCTCCGTAAAGCATCGCAAGCAAAAACGCCGACGACACCAATCCACTGATCCATCTCCCTGCGTCTGGTCGCATCATCAGTTTTCCTCCGAGCCGCTGGACACAGTGAGACCGGTCTCGCGCGGCAAGCTGTTGGGGGCGGTTCTGCCATCACCTGACGCGACATCGCGTGATGTGACATCAAGTGACGGGGCATTGAATTCTTCAAAGATTCGCATGAGTGGGCTGTCGGCCGTGTTGACCATCATCTGGCGGAACGAGGGGGCGAGCTTCTTGAGCATCACCCACCGCGCGAATTCGTTCCCGTCGCCTTGATAGGCCTCGACCGACCGCTTCCATCCCGCCGCCTCAGCCTGATTGGCGAACTCGATCACCTCGGCGGCGGACTTTCCGAGAGAAAGGATCGCCTCGGCTTGATCGTTGGCCGCCACCAGTTCGGTCTCGGCGACCGCCTTTCGCTGATTGGCACCGATCACCGCGACCTCCTGCTGGCGTTTCGCTTCGGTGGTCAACTTCACCACCTCGCGCTCGACCTCAACGAGTGCTTCTTTTCGTTTGACCAATTCCTGTTCGATTCGAAGTTCTTTTTCACTCGATTGTTGCTCGATCTGCTTGATGTACTGGTCGGCCTTTTGGACGGCAATCTGACGCTCTCGGACCGGCAGCGCGATCTGCTGCGGAGGCGAGATTCGCGTGATCAGCGCCTGCACGATCTCGATGCCCTGCGACCCACAGGATTCTTCAAGCGTGGCTTGGAAGTCCTGCTGAAATTGGGTCCGTTTCTCGCCCAGAATGAAGTCGCGTCCCGAGTTGTTGCTTCCCTTGATCCGGCAGAAGGATCGAGCGTTGGGAAGAATGACTTTCTGGATGATCTCCTCCTCAACTCGAGCATCCATGCCATCGTCGTTGCTAATGTCGTTGTACATCACAAAGACCTCGGCGGCACGCTCGGGGTCGACCCGAAACTCGATTCGCCCGTCGAGGGTGACAAAAAAGCCGTCACGACTCGGGAACCCCATTTCGCCCTGGGAATTCATGTTGAATCGTTGGCTGCGACAATCGACGAGATTGACCCTCTGCACATAGGGATTGAGGTAGTAGACACCCGGATCGAGCGTCTTCTTCTGCACGCCCCGGCGACCCTCCTCGACCAACAGCACATTCGGGTTATCGGGCATCGGCGCCGATAGCAACGTCACCACACCCTTGTATCCGGCCGGAATGACGATCGGCTCGTGCAGTTCGACCAACTCGGCATAATTGCCGCGGTTCAGTTTGGGCTTCGAGCCGTGTTCGAAAACGATTGCGTTGAGCGGATATCGGCCCGGCCGCAAAACCTCGGGATCGATCCCCTTGAGCCCAGAAGTGGCTGCGATCAAATTTCCGTATCCGAGTTCATCACCGTGCAGCCGAATGCGAACACCTAGCCGGTTTTCGGGGATTTCGACTTGCGGGACGACCTGCCAATCCCAGTCCCAAGGATTGAGAAAGTAACGCCCTTCGGCGAGTACTTTTTCCTGCAGACCTTTGAACTTCCCATGGTCCGCCTCGGCAACGAGTTCGATGTCGTTGCTCAATTCTCCACCGGTCTTCCGCAGCAGAACCGCGATGTGGCCGCTGGGTACCTCCACGCGGCAGAACAAAAAGACGTAGAGAACAAAGCCGACGACCGCGGCGAGGCCCAATAGCAAAACGGATCCCCACTGCCCGTCGCGTCCGAAAGACGCAAGCGCGCCTCCTGAAAATCCATCTCCTCCGCCGCCCGATGGTTCCCGTCCCGAGCGAGGGAAAGGCGGATCGCCGTCAGCAGACGTGTTTTTGGCCATCTGTCGAAACTTGTTTGCGAGGTGGGTTGGGTTGTGGGTCCGAGCGATCGCGTCGGCGATCGATCGAACCGCTCAATCCGAGGCACGCAAACCTAGCACTTGGGGCGCGTCAAATGGAGGAATTTGAAAAACTTGCTCGCTTATCTTGCCTCCCTCGTGCGGACCCTTCTTTGTGCCACTGGCCCTGCAGCCGCTGGATCTCAGCGACCCCAACCCGTGGAGACGCTGCCGTGTGTCGGACTGTGTTAAAGTGGGGAACCGCTACAGCCCTCGCACCCGTTATTTTCCAACCGACCCCCATTGCTGATCCCCCGATGAATAACCCTCCACTGGTGGTGCGTCGTGTCACCTTCGTCCAACTCCTGTCACTACTGGCATGTGCCGCGCCAGCGATTGGCCAGCTACCTTCCGGTTGGAGGGCACACGATTGGGATCGACCGACACCACCCCTAGTCAACCCAGGTGAAGGAGCGCTCCCGGTACCGCCGCCCTCCGATGCGATCATTCTGTTTGACGGCGGCGACCTGTCTCAGTGGCGCGATGCCGAGGGTGAAGAAGCCAA
Organism: Pirellulaceae bacterium; assembly: GCA_041748895.1. GTDB lineage: Bacteria > Planctomycetota > Planctomycetia > Pirellulales > Pirellulaceae > UBA6163. The sequence goes on along the minus strand of JBGTCJ010000099.1, from coordinate 1,346 downwards.
GTGGGTCGTCAAGGAGGGCGTGATGGAGTCTGTCCCCGGCAGCGGTTACGTCTACACTCGCGCCGCTTGGGGCGACGTTCAACTGCACATCGAATGGGCTTCACCCAAAAAAGTTCAAGGGAAGAGCCAAGGACGTGGCAACAGCGGCGTTTTCCTGATGGGTCAATACGAGATTCAGGTGCTCGACAGCTTCGACAACCGCACCTACGCCGATGGTCAAGCCGCCGCACTCTATGGCCAATACCCGCCACTGGTCAACGCGAGCCGAGGCCCCGGAAGCTGGCAGTCGTTCGACATCATTTTTCGCCGACCACGCTTCGGAGGCGACGGACAACTGCTCTCCCCGGCGCGGTTCACCGTTCTACACAATGGGGTGCTCGTTCAGGACCATGTGGAAGCATGGGGACCTACGAGTTGGCTGAAACATGCTCCCTACGAGCCCCATCCCGATCGTTTGCCACTCTCGCTTCAAGACCACGGCAATCCGGTTCAGTATCGCAACATTTGGATCCGTCCGCTCGCCGAACAGCCACTTCCACCTCCGATCGTTCACTACGAGACGATCGCCGTCCATCTCAGCGGAAACGAACTCGATGCGATTGCCGGGCGGTACTCCGATGGCTTTCGTGTCGAGAGGCAAGGTCGCATGCTGTTTCTGCGGCGAGGGGGACAGAAGCTCGAGATGGTACCGCGCACCGCGACCGAGTTTGGCCTGCGGTTTACCGCAGCAACCATTGAGTTCGAGATGGACCAAACCGGCCGCTCCACCGCATTGACCTTTGAGATGGGCGGTGATCGCCAACGTGTCCAGCGGCCGACCGCTCCACCGGTCAAACCCTGAGGCCACAATGCGGGGGATCGTAGCGCCGCGGTCGCTGAACCCCAGCCTGCACCGATTGCAAAGACAGGAGGCGGTCCGATTGCGGGTCCGCAGTAACCCTTGTACCGTGAGGCCCTTGAATTGGACCATCCCGGTTGGACCGAGGGTTTCTGTCGTGTCACGCGTTGCCATCAACCAACTAGTCGAGAACCAGTCGCTTGATCAGGCATTTTTAGCCGCCGACAAGCAACTTCGCGTCAACCGCCAGGGCGGTAAGTACATCCTGCTCAAATTGGCCGACCGGACCGGCACGATCGCCGCCATGCTTTGGAATGCCGACGAGCGGATTTTTGATGCTTTTGATCGAGGCGACTACGTCTTCTGCGAGGGACGCACACAGGTCCACAATGGCAACCTCCAAATCATCGTCTCATCGATCGAGCGGATGGACCCTCGAGAGGTCGACGCGGCAGACTTTGACCGGTTTGATTCGCAGCTCGCCGATGCCCTGCTCGTTCGATTGAAC
>JBGTCJ010000098.1:0-6343 GCA_041748895.1 Pirellulaceae bacterium | reverse complement strand
CCGGCAAGCGACTCGATCTCGACTCCTCCTCGGGGCGTGACGACCTCCGCAGACGGCGGACGATCAATCGCAAGGGAACCAATACGGCAGCCCCGCGGAAAGACAAAGTGCAACTCGAACTTCCCTGCACCGTGCGGAGCTTTTCGGAGGCCGCGGGAGTTCCCGTCGCGCAGGTGCTGCGAGTGTTGAAGGGGATGCAGATGATGATCAACATCAACTCGCAGCTCGATTTCCCGACGGCTGAGCTGATTGCGGCAGAGTTGAATCTCGATATCGAGCTCAAGGCGGCCGAAACGCTCGAAGATGAACTGATCACCTCGATTGAAGACGCGATCGACTCGGACGAACAGTTGGTCGCTCGGCCGCCGATCGTGACTTTCCTAGGGCACGTGGACCATGGGAAGACCAGTCTGATCGACAAGCTTATCGGAATCGATGTGGTTAGCGGCGAGGCGGGCGGCATCACCCAGCACATTCGTGCCTACGAAGTCAAGAGAGACGATCACCGTTCGGTCACCTTTGTCGACACGCCGGGCCACGCCGCCTTCACCGAGATGCGTGCCCGTGGGGCCAACGTGACGGACATCGCCGTGCTCGTGATTGCGGCCGACGACGGAATCATGCCGCAAACCGAGGAAGCGATCAGCCACGCCAAGGCGGCCGAAGTACCGATCGTCGTGGCGCTCAACAAAATCGATCTCGAGGGCGTCGATATCACGCGAATCCTGACCCAGTTGACCGAACATCAATTGACTCCCAGCGAGTGGGGTGGGGATGTCGAAGTCGTTCGCACCAGCGCGACCAAGGGAACGGGTTTGGATGAGTTGCTCGAGACGCTGCTCACGGTCGCCGAACTTCAGGAGTATCGCGCCAACCCAAATCGACACGCCCTCGGCGTCTGCTTGGAATCGCGGCAAGACGGGGATCGTGGCGTCGCGGCTAAGGTGCTCGTTCAGAACGGGACGCTGCGTGTGGGCGATGTCGTCGTTTGCGGCGGCTCGCACGGCCGGGTGAGGGCGATGTACAACACGCTCACACGGCGCGCGGTGACCGAAGCAGGCCCGAGTGTTCCCGTCGATCTCTACGGTCTCGACGAGGCACCCGGTGCGGGCGATCGATTCCATGTCCTGGATGACATTATCCAAGCGAGAGAAATCGCGGCCACCCGACAGGAAGGCAGTCGAAGCCAGAGCCTCGCGGGCTCGACCACCCGCGTCTCATTCGAACGTTTTCAAGAGCTGCTTCAGGGTGGCCAACTGGGGCAAGAGCAGGAGCGAGCTCGACTCAATTTGATCATTCGGGCCGATGCCCGCGGGTCACTCGAGGCGATCGAGAAAGAGCTTCAAAAGTTCGACCACCCCGAAGTGGAGATTCGCGTGCTGCAGCGGAGCGTGGGCGGCGTCAGCCTCGCAGATGTCACCCTGGCTTCCGCATCCGACGCGGTCGTGATGGCGTTCAATGTCATGCCCGATGACGCTGCCAAGAACCTTGCTGACGAGCGGAATATCGAAATCCGACGCTACGACATCATCTACAAGTTGGCCGACGACATCAAATTGTTGATCGAAGGTCGCTTGAGACCCGAAGAACGCGTGATCGAACTCGGGCGTGCCCTGGTCAAGCAGGTTTTTCAGATCAGTCGGGTGGGAACGATCGCCGGTTGCTACGTGCTTCAGGGATCGATCTTTCGTGGTTGCCGCATCCGCGTCAATCGCGATGGGCGAACGATCGGCGACTACCCGCTCGATACACTTCGACGAATCAAAGAAGATGTCAAGGAAGTGCCTCGCGGGATGGAGTGCGGGATCAAGCTTTCAGGCTTCAATGACATCAAGCAGGATGACGTGTTGGAGGCTTATCGCATCGAGCAGGTCGCACGAAAGCTCGACTAGCCCTGCCCAGTTCAGACCCGATACTCGGTGGCAAAGCGGCTTCCGCTTCGTTTGCCGATCGCAAGTGCTGATGGCCCGTGGCATGTTCGCCGACCTGAAACGTTTTCCAGCTCCTTGACCTCTAACCGAATCGTTGTTGCCCCCGTGTCGACCCGCCGCCTGCTCAAAGCCGCCGAAGCCATTCGAGAAGTGGTGGCCACTTCCATTTTGACCGATTTGCGCGATCCTCGAATTCGCGACGTCACGGTTATCGGTGTGGAGGTTTCGCCCGACATGCGTGAAGCCAAGGTTTCGGTGAGTGTGATGGGTACGGACGCACAGGCCGAGTTGTCGCTTCGTGGGCTTCAGAACGCCGCGGGTTTTCTGCAATCCAAGATTGCCGCGCGGATCGAAACCCGATACACACCCAAGCTCCGCTTCGTGATCGATGCGGGCGCCAAGAATGTCGTCGCGGTGGGACAAATCCTTGACCGAATCCGCCGCGAATCGATCGAGCCCACCGGTGACGAGGTAGATAGCGACATGGCCACCGACACCACTGCCCGCTGCGATTCATCGGCTTCAGCTGACGATCCCGACGACGATGGTACTCCGCTTTCGGCTCCCCATCCGACCTGACCCCGACACCACACAGTCCTTTTTTTCTCGATGACCGCAAAAAATCGCGCCGGCCTGATCACCAAGCTACACACCGCGCTCAAAAAGCAGTTTAAACCGGCCCCCGCCTCACCCGGCCGCCCTCTCCTGGAGCACTTGCTTTACGCATCGCTGCTCGAGGATGCCCCGGCGGACTTGGCCGATGAGGGTTTTGCCAAATGCGAACAAGAGTTCTTCGATTGGAACGAGGTCCGCGTCACGACGGTCACCGAATTGGCGGAAGTTCTCGTGCGGTTGCCGTCGCCAATGACTGCGGCACGCCGCCTGAAACGGAATCTGCAGTCGGTTTTTGAGACGTTCTATTCGTTCGACATCGACCACCTGAAGAAAGAGAACCTGGGGAAAGCGGTCGCCAAGTTCGAGGCGATGCCGGGGATGACCCCGTTTGTTCTCGCGTACTTGATCCAACATGGGCTGGGAGGTCACTCGATTCCCGCTGACGGTGCCTCGCTCACCCTGATGCACTACTGTGGAATTGTCGACCGAGCGGAATTGGAGGGTGGAAGGGTGCCCGGAATCGAAAGGGCAATCCCCAAGAACCGAGCCATTGAGTTTTCGTCCCTTCTGCATCAGGCCGGGGTGGCTTTCGCGAAAAATCCGAAGGACAAATCGGTTTGGGACGTGTTGATCGCGGTCAACAAGGACTCGAAACGAATCATGGACGATTCCATTGAGGCGAAAGCCGATGCCGATGAGGCAAAACGAAAAGCGAGGGTAACGGCGCGACGAGCCGCCGCGAAAAAGCAGGAAGCCGCCAAAAACATGGGCAAAACTGCTGCTGCCACGAAGGCCGGAAAATCCGCAAAGTCTCCTTCGGTATCCAAAAAGGCAGGGGGGCTGGAAAAACCAAAAGACGCTGCGAGTCAGGAAACGTCGGTGGCCCCACCGGCCTCTGGGAAGGCAGTGAGCGAGAAGCGATCGTCGCAAACGCCCAAGGTGCCCTTGGCCGATAAAAAACTGAAAGAGCAGCCAACCGCCGAAGCAAAAAAGGTCTCGGCGGTCAAGTCAAAAGCCAAGGCTGCCAAAGCGGAGCCGCCGGCCTCGGCCAAAAAGGTTGAGAAGAAGCCGGTCTCCAAAAAAACGGTCACGCCCCCGGCACAGGAAAAAAGTCTACCGCCGAAAAAGGCTTCCACTTCAGCCAAAAAATCGGCCGCGTCCTCGAGCGTCGGGAAAAAAATCTCCAAGCGAAAACCAAGATGATTCGGTCTACGGCAGTTCAAGTCGAAACGGCAAATTCACTCCTCTAAGCGTTCCCAAGCACCGTCATGGCAGGACATTCCCACTGGGCCAACATCTCCCACAAGAAGGCGTTGGTTGATAACAAACGCGGCAAGGTCTGGAGCAAACTCAGCAAGGCGATCATCATCGCCGCCAAAATGGGTGGCGGTGACCCCGACGCGAATATCCGCCTGAGGAAGGCGATCGATGATGCCAAGGCAATCAGCATGCCCAAGGACAACATCGAACGCGCGATCAAGAAGGGGACCGGCGAACTCGAAGGTGGCAACGTCGAGGAGATTCTCTACGAAGGCTACGGGCCCGGCGGTGTCGCCGTCTTGGTCGAAATCATGACGGATAACCGCAACCGAACGGCACCCGAGATTCGACTCTTGTTCTCCAAGTACAACGGCAACCTCGGATCGACCGGATGTGTGTCCTACCTTTTCGAACGAAAAGGGATGTTCGTCTTCCCGGCCGGTACCAGCGAGGAATCCGTGACCGAAATTGCACTCGAACACGGGGGAGAGGACGTGGAAACGCTCGAGGATGATAAGCTTCAAGTCACCTGCCCTCCCGATGCGTTTGCCGAGCTCTCGCAGGCGTTTGTGGCCGCGGGAATCGCTGCCGAGGTCACCCAAGTGGCCCAAATCGCGCAAACCGAAATTGAGGTCGATGCCGACACGGCTCGGAGTGCGCTGAAGTTGCTCGAAATGCTCGATGATCACGACGATGTGCAGAACGTCAGCACGAATTTGAAAATCACGGCTGAGGCAATGGCCGAACTGTCGAAGTGATTTCGCCGCCCACTTTGGCGGGTGCCAAACCGCGACGACCGATCGTCAAGAGAATGTGGCGTTCGAGCGTCGACACATCGATCTCGTCTTTTGGAAGATAGTCATCGGCACCGGCGGCGAGACATTCGATGCCCACCACGGTGTCGATGCTACTGGTCAACACGAGTATCGGGATCTGCGAATCCTGTTCCCTGGTTCGAATCACCGTTTCGATGCCGGCGCTGTCGGGTAGATGCAGGTCGAGAAGGACGATATCGAACTCGGTGCGATGCATTTGCTCTAGCGCCACCCGCAGGGAACCAGCCGTGGTGGTCGCGAATTGGTGTGACGTCGAGCGCAAACACTCCTCCGTCAAGATCGCTTGGCTCAGACTATCCTCCACCAACAAGACTCGCTTCGGTCTGGAACCTTCGGCACGCAGTCCCAAGAGATCGGCGCAATCGTCGATCGCGATCAGCAACTCGCTCATCGACTGATAACGGTCATCGGGGTTGGATCGCATCATCTTTTGCGCGATCTCCAATACGCAATCGGGGAGGTCCTCGCGGCACTGCCCAAGCGACTGAAATCCTGTCCGATTGATCAACGCGACGGCGCGACGCCGCTGCGATCTCCCTCGCAAATGACACTGGCCCGTCAGCAAATAGAAGAGGGTGCAACCGAGGCTGTAGATATCGCTCCTGGCATCGGCGACGCTCATATCGATCGCCTGCTCGGGCGCCATGTAGTCGATCGTTCCCAGAAGATTGCCGCTGGTCGTTTGCCATTCGACCTCACCGGTTTCGATCTGCTGCTCGATCGCGTCGGTGTAGCGGGCCAACCCCATGTCGACCAACTTTACCAACCCGCCAGGCCCCATGATCAAATTGGCCGGCTTCACGTCGCGGTGAACCAAGCCGCGTTGATGAGCATGATCGAGTGCCCGTGCCGATTGCCGAATCACGTTCATCGCCATCGCGGGCTCCATCGGTCCGTGATCGCGAACGTATTGGGCGAGATTCTTACCGGGTACCCACTCCATGATGATGTACTGAAGATTCTTGTAGGTTCCCACACCCTTGGCGATGGCGATGTTCGGATGGGCAAGATGTCTCAGAGCGTCCATTTCCCGGATGAACCGCTGTCGCATTTGCGCTCCTGCCTTCTCAAATCCCTCGAGCAATTTCATCGCGTACGGGTGATTGGTCTCACGATTCCTGACCTTCAAAACGACCGCCATTCCGCCGCGACCGATGGTATCGAGCACTTCGTAGCCGTCGATGTCGAGCATCGAGATCTTTCCCGCGCACAACCAGGTCGCTTGATAGGTCGTCAATGAACCCGACTCGATCAATCGATTGATCAAAGAGGATGTCGTTTCCGCCGTGGCAAGTGAAATCTGATTGAGATCGCATGTCCCGATCGCGACCTCTTGGAGCCGCCGCAAAAACTCGCTCGCCGAAATTCCATCGGTCAATCGAACGAGGTCTTTGGCGGACAACTCGTCGAAACGGGATCGGACTCGGCCTTGGATGTCGTCGGCATCGATGGCTCGAGTGCTTTTATCGCCGGATAACGAACCGATCGACCGCAAACTCGCGGTACCGCTGGGTGCCACCACTCCATCGATCACCGATGATCCCCATGAGTCGAAGTCGTGGGACTCTGCCGGCGAAGACGCCGCGAGCCGAGTCCGCGGCCGCCGAGGCCAGAGGGTGATCGTGACGATGCATGCCAATGTGACGATTTGTAGCGACCAGATCCGGGAAATAGCCGCTGACGCCTCCCAGCTCATAAGGG
>JBGTCJ010000097.1:0-8038 GCA_041748895.1 Pirellulaceae bacterium | reverse complement strand
GACTCGGGCTCGACGTCGATCGGGGACGAGACAAGGTCGGCTTCATCCTTGCAATCGAGCCACGTTTCTGGCCCTCCCGCAGAATTGGCAGCGTCGGCGGACAGTTGATTCCTCCACCGGGGCTCGAGGGTTTGGAATGAGTAGCGATCGAGGCAGGACGACCGTCGCTTGGCCACGGCGGTGGCGAGAAAAATTCTCTCAGGCGGCCAAGGGAGCGATTTTCGCATTTGGCGATCAAGAGAGTTTCGCCATTCATCTGCTGATCGGCGCATCGGTTCTCGCCGTCGCCGGTGGGTTGCAAGTGGAACCCTGGCGATGGGCGGTGCTGTTGCTGGCGATTTCATTGGTGTTGGCACTCGAATTGATCAACACCTCGATCGAATACCTGGTCCGCGCCCTCCATCCGGACCATCACCCGGCGCTCGCTCACGCGCTCGACGTCGCCGCGGGTGCGGTTCTGGTCGGCGCGATCGGGTCGGTCACCGTCGCTCTGGTCACTCTCGGCCCTCCCCTGCTGAACTGGTTCGCCTCCTGAAGCCAGGTGTCTCTAAACAACGCCCCGCCTTCGTTGGTACTCATACCCGGGAATAAAGAAGCACGCCGCCGCGACGAACCCGAAGATCAGGTGGGCGTGACGAGGGAAGATCGCCATCATCAACGCGGTTACCAAGAGGCTGGCCGACTGCAGGTAGAAAATACCGCTAAACATCCCCGCCTTGACGATGAAGACGCTCGCACTGACGACGCCCAACAGAGGCGACAGCGCAAGCACCGGCAGCCCGAGCCACCACTCGAGTGGGAACAGCATCGCGATCGAAATCATGCTCGCTCCCCAAACGTGCGCGACCTGGCGTTCGACGAACGTGACCGGCCCGATCCTCTGGCGCAGTTTCCAGAAGACCGCCGCCCAGGTGCCGAGGCCCACAATCCAAACCGCGGCATACAGGAAGCGATTGGTCACCGAATTGATCTCCAGCACCCATGTCAGCAGGCTGGCGATCAACAGCACCAGCGCGTGCCACATCCACAGCACGCCCCAATTCTCGAGAACCGCCGCGTGATGGGTCTCGCGAAACAATCTCGCGACAACCTGCATGAACCGCCCGCTGCCGGCGGCCACCTTCTCGTCACGCAGGAATGCCTCCAAGTCGTCCGCCAAATCCTCGGCCGTTTCGTAACGCAAGTCGATCGGCTTCTGCAAGCAACGGATCACGATCATCTCGAGGTCACGATCCAATCTGGGCCGGAGCGCTCGAGGGGGTGTCGGGTCCTGTTCGAGCACCAACATCACCAGCTCCATCATGCTTTCGGCAACCAACGGTGGGCGACCGGTCAATGCGTGATAGAGCACGCAACCCAGCGAATAGATGTCGCTGGCCGGCCCGACGTTTTCACGCCGCCCACTGGCCTGCTCCGGGGACATGTAGCTCGGGGTTCCGACGACCACGCCGCTTCGGGTCAGATCGTTTTCGACGCCAAAGCGCTTGGCGAGCCCAAAGTCGGAAACCATCGGCACTCCCTCGCCGTCAATCAAAATGTTCGAGGGTTTCAAATCGCGATGCACCACACCCTGACGATGCGCAAAACCGACCGCCCGCGCGATCGTTGCGACAACCTCGGCGGCCTCCCTTTCGGGAAGTGGGCCATCGACCATGCGGTCGCCAAGTGTCACGCCGTCGATGAACTTCATGCTAAAGAACGGGCGTCCATCGATATCGCCGACCTCGTAAACCGGAACGATGTTCGGGTGCTGCAGCCGGGCTGTCGCCGACGCTTCGGAAAGGAAACGGTTCAGGTCGAGTTCGCTCGCCAACCTGCCCCGCAGGATCATCTTGACCGCGACGAAGCGATCGAGGCTGATTTGCCGGGCGCGAAAGACGACGCCCATCCCTCCCCGTCCGACCTCTTGCAATAGTTCGTAGTCACCAACACGGGCCGGCAATTCAAGCTTCCGCCATCGTCGAGCGACCGACTCACTCTGATCCACGACCGGCATTTGCTCCGACGCGACCCCCGCGACGTCGGTCACCAAAACGGCACCCCAAAGCCGGCGCAAATCGCTCGCCAGACTCGGATGCAGCGAGCAAGCCCGCGCGAAATCGACGGGCGTACCGGCGGCCACATCATCGGCCATCTGTGACAACACTTCGGCCAGATGCCGATCGTGCGCCGACGCCGCAGCGTCCTCGCCCGGTGTCTCCGCGCCTAGCGCGTCTTCGGATCGCGGCCTCACGAATTTGAATCGACAAGGCCACCCGCTTCGTCGCCCTCGAGCAACTGACGAAGTCGCCTCACCGCACGGAGGTACCGCATGCTCGCCGCCGGCGGGTTGAGACCCAGAACCTCAGCGATTTCGAGGTTTGACAGGTGTTCGTAGTGCCGCATCAGGATGATTTCCTTATCCTGATCGTTGAGTCGCTCGATCGCCGATTCAACCCGACGGGCGATTTCGCGCTGTGAGGCTGCTGCCGCAGGCGTCAACGCGGGATCGCAGATCTGAACGACCAATTCGGCGGTCGAGTGATCCTGCCCCGCTGGGACGCTCATCGATTGCTCGCGATCCATGTTCCGCTTGGCACTGACGCGGTGGCGGCGGTAGGTGTCGATGATGTGGTCCCATGCGATCTGCCTCAACCAGAGGTGAAACGCCATGACCGGATCATCGAGATACTTGATCAATCTACCGCTGGCCTCGACCATCACCTCCTGAACCACGTCGCTGACGTCCACTCGCTGCTGAACTTTGCGGTCCAAACGGAGCTGCACGAGCCTCCGAACGGGACCGCGATGCTTTTCCAGAAGTCGATTGATCGCACGGTCATCGCCACCTTTGGCGGCGATCAGCAACGCATCGGTTTGGTCACTCGATGGCCAGATCGACTTGGGGGATCCGGAGGGAGGCATGGCGATTGGGTACCGGGGGAGGGTCGGGCGAGGCTGCCCTACGGGAGTCTATCGCCTCGGGAACTGCCCACTAGTGCGCCGGCAGCTCGATCACCATCAGGTCTTTAAAAAGAATGACCATCGCAGGCCCACGATGCAACTGCAACGCGATCACTCCGTCGGTCGCCGCTTTGTCGCTCTGCTCGTCAATCACCTCACTCATCAATTGACCGTTGATGAAATGTTGCAGGCGATTTCCATTGGCCACCACGCGGTACTGGTTCCATTGGCCTGGGTTGATCGCTTTTGCCAACTCCGCGGCATCACCGAAAACCTCCTTCTTTTTCTTTCCGGCTGCAGTGATCGTCGTTTTTTCCCCACGAAGCGTCAGGATTCCACGCCCCTTCTCTTCGTAGTTGATTCCCGTGAACTTTCCGTCCGTATCGATGTCAGCCTGATACCCACCCACAACAAACTCTTTCTCATCGATCACCCGACTTCGGTACTGGATCCCGCTGTTGCCCGATTCGATTTTGTACTGACAACTCAGCTCGAAGTTGCTGGGTACACTGCCGCCGAAAACGAGAAAGGTGTTGGTTTGGATCGGATCGGAATCGGTCGTCCGCCCAACGATCGCCCCATTTTCCACCGACCACAAGTCGCTACGACCTCGCCAGCCCTCGAGCGTCTCCCCGTCGAAGATCGATCCCGTTTTTTTGAGCGATGCGTCGCTCGCAGGAGACTGGGCGACCGCGGGGATCGCGAGCGTAAGCGAGAAAACGATCGAGAGTGCGTGACGCATGGCGGTGCTCTGGGGGAGGTGGCGGAGGAACGGGTCTAAAAACTGGGCGGCCAGTTCGTGATCCGCCCCGGAGGTAGTCTAACTCGACGGCCGATCCATGCCCACTAAGGCCTTGCTACGCTGCGATACCGACATGATCGGTGGAACGAGAATTGCTGTTGACTCGTGGTTGCATTTTGCTCTTGTACGATGGGTCGGATGTCTTCTAGTTTCACGCTGGGGGTCTTCAGGAGATGGTTCAGATGCAAGGATTGGTTCGCAGGGCGATTGGTCACTCAGCGCTGGTTTGGCTCGCCGCATTCGGATTTTTCGCCGCCCCCGGCGCCATCACCATCGATCTCGCCTCCGCGCAGGACCGAGTGGAATTTGGCGATCCCAACAGCGTTGACATTCCGCTCACGCGTCTTCGGCCTGTGGGTTCTCCCTCTGCCGTCGACGCCTATCGTCGTGAAAACGCATTTGCCTCTGGGCCTGCTTCCGGGCGGGAAGGCGCGGTGGGTCCCACCCGCCAGACGGCGATGATGCAGGCGCTCGGTGAAATGCCCGCTCGTTCCTTGCCACCGGGAGACTTCGGATTGCCGCCGGTGTTATCCACCCCGCCTGCAAACAGCTTTGGGCCGAACGTTTCGCCTCCGATCGGCGCAAGTCCCGGGATGCCCGCACCGCTCGGATCGAGCCCCAATGCACTGATGCCCGTACCGCCGTCGCGCGGCTCGCAACCACCGCCGCAGGGTCAACCCAGCGTGCCAGCCCCGGTCACGGTCGCGCCCCCACAACTCCCGGGCTCTGCTCCATCGTTCCCCCAGGCGTTGCAACCGGTTCCGCGCAGCCAGGGGGGGCAAGCGGGAAGCGGTGACTACGCGCCAATGCCGCCACCGCAGCTCGACAACGGTTTCGCGACGCTCGACAATTGTCGCCAGATCTCGGCCCCGTCTTCGTATCGCGCCAATGGCTTTTGGGGGTGTGGTCAACCGGGACCGCTGACCTACACGTCGGCACCAGCCACTTTCACACCACCGCCGTCGCAAATCGCTCCGGCCGTTGCCTTTCCGGCCACCGCGTTCCCCCTCACAACGCTACCACCGGCCGCAATCGCCGCCGGCGGCCTGACACCGATCCTACCCAATACGGGATTGCCTCCATTGGTGTCACTTGGCCAGGAACGCAACCCGGTTCGAGTCGGACAGGGTCTTTTCGGGCAGCCGACGGCCTACGTTCCCGGCCAGAAGTTTCGCAATGCGATCCGTTACCTGACATTTTGAAAAAAATGCCAGCGATCAATCCCTGATCTGCGCCAGCACGCGTCGAACGATGTGATCGATCGCCTCGCCCATCTCCGCGGATGACGTCGTTGCCGGCTGAGGAGGGCGGGTCGTTTCGGCAGTAGCACCGTGAACGCTCTGGGGTTCCGTGACGCCTGCGATGAGGTGATCGATTCGATTCTGCATCGCCGCAATCTGCTGGCGTTGGTCTTCCGAAACGGGAACACGTCCCAGGCCCAGGTCCCAGCCTCGCGACCTCACGCCGGCGCGGAAACCCTCGGGAAACTCACCGAGTGAAATCATCGCATCAAATAGCGGCAACAACTGATACTGCAAACGCATCGCCTCGTCGATTTTTCCCGCGGCCATGGCAAGATAAATCGCTCGCGTCAGCTCGGGTACGACACCACTGGTCGCATTGGTTCCCCCGTCCGCGCCAACCATCAACATCGGTGCCAGAGCAGCGTCCCAACCGGTCAAGAAGCTGAAATCGTCGCGCATCGGGCGAATCGCCGCGATCATCCGCATCATGTTTGGCAGGTCGCCGCTGCTGTCCTTGATTCCGACCACGCGAGGAAAATCGCTCGCAAGCCGCACGACGGTGTCAACATCGATGGGTGACGCGAACAAGGGGATGTTGTAGAGCGTGACATCGACCGAAACGGATTTTGCAATTTCGCCAAAGTAGGCATAAACGCCCTCGCTGCTAAGGCGGTAATAATAGGGGGCCACGATCGCGACGGCGCGGACACCCAGAGCGCCGTAAGCGTCGCACGCGGCGATGGTCTCTTTCGCGTTCGCTTCGGCGGCACCCGCCAAGACGGGGACCCGTCCGCGAGTTTGGTCAACGACGATGGCGACAATTCGTCGACGTTCCTCGGGAGTGAACCGAATGAACTCACCCGTGCTTCCGTTGGGGTAAAGTCCGTCCACGCCCCGCTCGATCAACCAATCGACGTAGCCGCGAAGCCGCTCCTCATCGACGTTGCCATGGGCGTCGACCGGAGTGATGTTGGGCGTGAGGATTCCGCGGATTCGTGAGTGGCGACTCATGCTCGATCGGGTCGGTGAGGTTGGTTGGGGAAACGATTCAGCGAAGCCTGCTAATCGGTAACGTTAGCGAGCCGAAGGTCGCGTCGGAACTCGGCGTTGCACCGGCCGAATCCATCCAGGGTTGACCATCGGCCGATCGCGAGCGAGGCCGCCGGTAGTGCAAAAACGTCAAACAGCAGAGCACGATGCAGCCGCAAATCAAAGTCCATATCGGTTGATAGCCCGACCCATCCCCCGAGGCGTCAAAAACGAGCGACGTTCCCGGCAGACCCCACTGCTCGATCCGTGGCAGCGATGCCGACAGCGAGTTATTGATCACGTGGATCATCATGCATGGGATCACGCTTGCCGTTCGCCAAGCAACCCATCCGAGCAGAACGCCCATCAAAGTCGCGCCGATCGATTGTTGCAGCACGCCGTGCGAGATGCCGAAGACCACCGCGGTCACCAGGATCGCTCGCATTGGCGAGCGGTCGCGTACCAAGCCGCCGAAAATGAAACCGCGAAACGCCAGCTCCTCACACACGGCCGGTAGCACGGCGATCAACAGGATGACGATCGGCAACGGAGCCTCAGCCAGCTGCTCCGCGAACGGTTTCATCGCGATCATCGCTGACTCACTAATCGGATACACCAGACGGATCACTTCACCGACAAGGAGATTCAGCGGGTGGACGGCGAAACCGAGCACGGTCACGATCAAGAGGGTCATCGGATCGGGCATTCGAAGTCGCAGGCTCGTACGGAGCGAACTGGTGCAGATCGTCGCCATCACGAGCGTCGGCGCGAGGATCAATCCGATTTGCGGCACGACGACCAACTTCAGAACGCTGACCAGTGTCGTCGGAACTGATGTCACCGCCAATTTGCCGAAAAACAAAGCGACCAGTATCAGGGCGGCTGCGGCCGCAGCCTGCGTGGGCGTCGCCAGCGTGCTGCGGTCGCGCCAAAAACGCTTGACCCATTGTCCTAGTTCCCACTGGTCACCGCCGTGGAATAACACCGACTCGCTTTCGAATTGTCGCTGGGCCCAGCGGACGGCTAACCAAAGGCATCCGGCGGTCACGCTGATCACGATCGGTAAGTGCAGCAATGCCGAAAAGTATTGGCCCTCGACCAACGCGCGAACCAAGAGGAACATCCCCGTGACGGGGATTAAACTCGTCCCCGCGCCGAGCGTCGTCCCGGGCAACATCGGCAACAGCACCAAGGGAAGGGCGATCATCATCAACGGCATCAAGTAATATTGCCCCTCCTTGCTGCTGCGGGCCATCGCTGCGACGGCTAGTGCCAAGGCGCTAAACAGCGCCGACAGCGGGAACAACGCGACCAACAGCCAGAGCAGCGGGATGAGTGGTGGTGCGGCCATCGTCGGACCGGCAACCTGTCGTAGCACGAGCGAGCTCGTCAGCAGCATGCTGCCGACGTTCAGAAGCGATGTCGTGACGCTGAACGTGGTCACCGCGGCCAGCTTGCCCCACACGATCTCGCCCCGCAGTGCGGGACTGCAGAGCAACGTTTCGAGCGTCCCCCGCTCCTTCTCGCCCGCCACGAGATCGATTGCCGGATAAAAGGCTCCGGTCATCGCCCAAACGAGCATCACGAATGGCAACACCTTGCCCCAAAATGCCGCCTCCCGAACGCTCTCGGGCGCTATGTCTCGCGTCACCAGCTGGAACGGATGAAGCACGTCGGCGCCGAGATGATTTTGCTCGAGCTTCTCGATCACCCAAAGGTCTCGCCACCTCGAAAGGATCCCTTGCACGCGACCTTTAGCCACCTGCGACTGATCGGCCGCGACATTGTGGACCAATTCGATCGCGGCGGACGGCTCGTCACGAATCGTTTTGGGAACCAACAACACCACATCGTAGGAGCCGCCGCGAATCCAGCGAGTGACGGTCTGATCGAGCGTCTGGGCGTCCTCGAACTCATCGCTGCGATAGCTCGACAGTTCGATGCGTTGCGACCCCTCACCGGTAAGATCGACGAAGCCGTTGCCATCGATCAGTTGCGGGAGTCCCTCGAGATGCTCGGT
>JBGTCJ010000096.1:0-3004 GCA_041748895.1 Pirellulaceae bacterium | reverse complement strand
TCTAGGTAACGCCACGGCGCAAGCCGTGCGGCCCGAATCCCAACGCCACGGCGCAAGCCGTGCGGCCTCAGTACCAGCCAGCCCAGGGTCCGGTCGCTGGCGCTTACGGCTGGTATTACGGGAACAGGTCCGCAGGCTGGCGCCTCGCGGCACACTCTAGGTAACGCCACGGCGCGAGCCGTGCGGCCTCAATCCCATCCGCCTGGCAGGTCCGGTCGCTTGCGCTTACGGCTGGTATTACGGGAACAGGTCCGCAGGCTCGCGCCTCGCGGTACTCCCCGCGTAACGCCACGGCGCAAGCCGTGCGGCCTGAATACCATCCGCCCTGCGCCAGCATGCGCACAGTCCAGCCCAGGGTCCGGTCGCTGGCGCTTACGGCTGGTATCACGGGGACAGGTCCGCAGGCTGGCATCTGGCGGATGACATCCATTTTTGGGAACTATCCCTAATATTCCCTCAGGGTCGTTCGTGTCTGGTCAATAGAATGAACCCGTGCCGCCGCACTTCAGCGACGGTCCCCTTTTCTGCTGGACTCTCCGCCAATGGCCAAGCCCTCTATCTTCTCAGCCGCTTCGGTCCTCTTCTTTTTCCTCGCGACGACCATCGCGTCGGCCCAAACGATCGGCTACCTCGAGCGCTACGCCCTCGCCGAGGATCGCGAAGCGGCGCTCGCCGAATTGATTCCCGGCAGCGAGGATCACTACTTCTATCATTGCCTCCACTATCAAGTTAGCCGTGACCTGGAAAAGGCGGAGGCGCTGCTTTCCCAGTGGAAAAGCGACCCGCAAGCAAAACACAGCGGCTACCTTCGCGGGATCGAAGATCGTCAACGTCTGTTGACCTACTCCATCACGCCGAAGCGAACGGTCGATTACCTTCGCGATCGATTGGGCGTCAACCTCGCCCACACCGCGCCGGTCATCGCCGGCCAGCGGCTTTTCCCCTCAACATTGGACAATCGGTTGATTGAAGCCGACGTCCTTCTGAGTGGCGAAGCACATGCCCCGAATGCGATGACCGTTGGAGGGATTCGCCACATCACCTCGCAAGTCTTGGCTGGGCTGCCGATCAGCCACGACCATCTCCGGTCTCTACTCTCCCAAATTCAGGGCCCTTGGGTCGATGATCTCGACAAATTGGTGATCACGGAGCTTCGCATGCGACAACCGACGTCGCGCACGTTTGGTGATCTCGCGGCTCATCAACAATTGACGATCGACCAGATCCGACGTGTCACCGCTGCACTTCCCGATCTCTCGAGCAACGACGCAGTCGTGACCGAAACGCTGTTGCGGCTTCGCCCGAGTGAGGACAGTGACATGCACCAACAGCGTGATGTTCACTCGGCGTACTTGGCGCGCGTCGATCAATACGTCAGCGGCTTGCCACCCGCTTACAACGGGCTAAAGGCTGCGACACTCCATCAACGGTTGGCTCTCGATTTGACCGTCGGCGAGTTCGATCGCGAGCGGTTTCTGCGATATTTGGCACTGCCTCGGCAGAGCCCAATCATTCTACCGCGGCTCGCCAGTGAGCAGATCGGTTTGTCGCCGGCAAGCCTCAGTGAGGATCATTCGAACCGCGCCCTGATCCCGGTGATCGGTGATGAACAACCACTCGTTCGTGCCTATCTCGAGCACTTTCTGAAAGACGCGACAACGACGGCCGACTTCGATCAGCTCCTTCGTCCCAATTATCTCCGCCAGGTATTTGCCGAAACCAAACTGCTCGCGGGCATCGCGCCGGCGGACCGTTGGTATTCGATGTTGTTGCCCGAAGAGCGAACCGCGATTCGCGAGCGGATCGAATTGACATTGGCACCAACGAACGTGCCACGCCACGACGCCTCCGCGACGAGTGCGTTAATCGTCGACCTCAAAAACGTCCCGGAACTCGTGGTCCGTATCTTCCGCATCCAGGGCGAATCGTTTCATAAAACCAGTGAAAAACGGCTCGACACCGATATCGATCTCGACGGATTGCTGCCAACGCATGAGCGGAGAATCAACTACTCGGCAGATTCTGTCCGTCGTCACCGTGAAAGGATCGATCTGAAGGAAATCGATGGTCGTGGTGTTTGGGTGGTCGATCTGCTCGGCGGAGGCCTTCGCGCTCGCGCGATGATTCGTCGTGGAGATCTACAATACGCGCTGCAAACGACCGCAGACGGGCTGAAATTGACGGCGCTCGATGAGAACCGACGACCCGTCCCCGACGCTCGCCTGCTGATCGGATCACGCGAAATCAAGGCCAACGCCGCTGGTGAAATCGCTATCGGCCCGCTCGACCGAGCGGTAAGCCGCAAAGCGATCCTGAGCGACGACTCGCTCGCCACAGCCATCACGCTCCCCGCGATGAGCGAATCGTACTCGCTCGCGGCGGGAATGTGGGTCGACCGCCAGCAATGGCAAACGGGCCGCATGGCGCAGCTTCTGATTCGTCCCGTACTGTCGATGAACAACCAACCGATCGATCCATCACTGTTGGATCATGTTGCCGTGGACATCACAGCAACCGATGCGGACGCAATCGTGACCACCAAACGATTTGACGCTTTGAAGCTCTCGTCGTCGGCCGAGACCGTCGTCGAATTTCGCGTTCCGCCGAGACTCGCGAGCTTGACCGCCGTGCTCACCGGACGTGTCGCCGCACTCTCCAACCACCGCTCTCAAGACCTTTCCGTTTCACAAACCTGGAATGTGGCGAACATCCGAAAAACTGCGGCCACGTTCGATCATTTCCTCAGCCGCGATCGTGACAACTGGGTCGTTGAGATCAGGGGGCGAAGCGGCGAGCCGATCGGGGGACAAACGATTGGCGTCGTGCTGCATCCGGACGTGAGGACCACTCCCGTTCACGCAACGCTTCAAGCCGACGGCCAGGGAATGGTCAACCTCGGAAAACTGGTCGGCATTCACACGGTAGAGGTCTCGGCGGGCCAATCGAGCAAGCGGCATGATTTGCGATTGATCGACTCCGAATGGCCAAGCCGGATGCACGCCAC
>JBGTCJ010000095.1:0-5416 GCA_041748895.1 Pirellulaceae bacterium | reverse complement strand
CGAGCTTGCGAGTTTCCGGGGAGGGGCGCGCCGGCAGGATAGCGAAGCGTTTACTAACCCCCCAACCCCTCCCCGAAGCCTCGTCCCTCGACTTCGACCCTCCCCAGGGAGGGTAATGAAGCTTGTGTAGATACGAATGCCCAGGGGGAGAATATGGATCCCTCTCCTCACTACGCTCGACTCTCCCAGGGGGAGAGTTTTGGATCGATCTCCTTGCTGACGCTCGACGACTGGGTCTTCGAGATTGAGGAAATTAGTGGCGAACAGATCACCGATCAGTTGATGGAAGTCTACAACAATTACGACGACGCGCGTCGAAAGTTGGAATCCTCATGGACTACGTCCGACAGATCCACTGCGACTCGATGACAAAAGTTCGGGGGTTGGCAGGGCTTTAGCCAGGAAGTAGGCCAGTCGCCATCCATCGTGTCATTGACCGTCCGTAGCTTGCTCGGCGGGTGCATCCCAAAATCTCAAGTGCGTATCAACTCCACCGGTGGCAAGTGAGTTGCCGTCGGGCGAAAAGCAGACGCAGTAAACCCAAGTATCGCTCACTGGGATGGTCGTCAATTCTCGGTAACTCGGGATGTGCCAAAGTTTGACCGTCCTGTCCCAGCTTGCTGTTGCTAGGGTCTGCCGGTCAGGCGACACTGCCATCGCGGAGACCTTCTCACCGTGCGCATGGAGAGTCCGCCGCAGGCGGCGCGTCTTCAGGTCCCAGAACTGAATTTCGCCGCCGGAGCAACCGGTCAGAAGATGGAGTCCGTCGGGAGAGAAGGCGACACTATTGCAACCGGGTCCAACACCACTTACCCAAACGTCTGCGACGTCCCATGTCGTGGTTGGGCAAAGCCAAACGTTGCCGTTGTGTCCCGCGGCCACTAAGTAGCATCCATCGTCCGACAGCGCCAGCGCGGAGATATGGGTATTGGTCGGAAACACGTGCAGGAGTTCTCCATCGGGGATGCTCCAAACTTGAAAGGCAGAGGGGGAGTCTCGATGGAGGGTCGTCGTATTTCCATAACCCACCGCAAGCCAGCGACCGTTTTGGGAAAATTGAAGTGCCCCAACGTCTCGTGGAATCTGCCAGTTGGTTCCGGGCAGGTAGCCGACCTCGCCTGAGGGTGCATCGAGCACGCATCGCAACTGTCCCTTGTCAACGTCGAAGATCCGCACCTTCGCATCGCTGCCGCCGGCGGCGAGCAGCCGTCCGTCGGGGGAAAATGCCACGCGGCGCGAGGTGGCAGGATCGAGCCGAGTGAAGGGCATTGCCCCCGACACATCACCGATTTGCACACCGCTGCCCATACTCGCCAGGGCGAGGTGACGTCCGTCAGGTGAGTAGACGCAGCAGTCAATTTGGCCGCCGAGATGTCGCAAATGCCTGGCGTCACTTTCGAGTGCGAGGTCCCAGCGTCGGAGGGCGCCCAAGCCATCGATCGATGCGACCGAAGCCCCACTGACCGACACGGCCATGTACAGGATAGACGAGAGTTGCCCCTTCAAAACCCGAAGCTGCTCGCGCGCGGCGAGGTCCCAAATCGACAAGTTCCCAGTCACACTGCCGACAAGGAATCGTTTGCCGTCGGGAAAAAACTGGATTTGTCGCGCCGCGCTCCCCGAACGCAGTCGCCACTGTGGCTGCGTGGATGCGGTGTTCCAAATGCTAATCTCCCCACCCTCGCACCCGACGAGAACGAATTCTCCGTCTGGCGAAATCGCACCTTGGTTCGAGAAAAAGTGAAAGATGTCCCCACGCAATTGATAGGGGCTACTGGATGTCGTGTCGTACAACGCGATCGCCGTGCGAGGGCATTGAGCCAACAAAAGCCGTCGGCCATCGCCGGCGAGAGTGACGTGACCGAGCGTTGCGTGCTCGATCGCCAGCTCGCTGTGAAGGGTTCGCGCTGGGATATTCCAGATCTTCGCTGCGTTGGACTTATCGATCGTGACCAGAAACAGGCCATTGTCCGAAAATCGGATGGCCCTCAAAGATTCCTGAATCGTGAGCAGATGATAGCGCGGTCCTCCGAGCGGTTCGACGAGGTGGACACCGATCCCGGGTTCCGCCAACGCAACAAGGTTTCCTGCAAGCGACAATGCCACCAGTGACGGCTCGAATTCTGGTGACAGGTTGACCTGTTTGGGCTCGAGCGAGCCTCCCTCCCAAATCCAGATGGTCCCACTAGCATCAAGGGCCAAAAGGCGATCCTCGCTATCAATGGCGAGTCCTCTGGGTTGGGGTGGACAGCGGTACGAGCTCATCCCGCGTTCAATCCGCCCCCATTGGTAGCGCCATGCAAATTCACGCATGTCTGCCTCCCCGGGCTTGGGGACGTGGGCGGTGAGCAATCCCGTCACCTGTCGGCGCGTGCCATGGGCGCTTTCCCAAATGTGCGCGGCAAGATTCACATCGTCCGCGTAGAGCGTTCGACGCGTCGACTCCTGGGCTTCGCGTATACGGACATTGCTAACTGCCAGGACCGCGATGGCCACGCACAGCAGCGTGGCTACCAAACTCAGTAGCGTGACGACGGCGGGATTCCGCCGACACCACCGAAGCACTTGTTCGACCCAGGTGATTCGTCGTGCCTTGATCGGACGATCGATCAGAAAGCGTCCAAGATCCTCCGCCATCATGGTGGCCGATGGGTAGCGACCTCCGGGGTCCTTGGAAATCGCTTTCAGAACGATGGTTTCTAAGTCGCGTGGAATCGACGGTTCGAACTTACTCGGTCTCGTCGGCTCGTGATGGTGGATACGATCAACCAATTCACCTCGGTTGGTCGTTTCGAGAAAGGGTTGAAGGGTCAATAACTCGTACAGCGTTGCACCCAAGCCATACAAATTGCTCCGCCGGTCGCAGCGCCCCTTGAGTCGTTCGGGGGCCATGTACCGCAGCGTGCCGACGAAATCACCGCTTCTCGTCAAACCTTCGAGATCCTCGGTTTTGGCCAATCCGAAGTCGGTGACCCACGCGGAACCCTTGACATCAATCATCAAATTGGAGGGCTTGATATCACGGTGCAATATCCCTTCGCCGTGAGCGTAGGACAGCGCCTCGGCAACCTGTTGGCCGACGCGCGCGACGTTGCGAAAAAATTGGCTGTCGCCGTGACTTGAGCTGAATGCTGAGGTCGCGGAGGACTTGTCTGTGGACTCACACGCGGGGGTAACGCGTGCGTCGATCGCGACCTTAGTGACGTGAGCGTCACGTCCGGCTGGGGCGGCAACCTCCCGGCAACCTCGGAGCTCGGTGATGATCGAATCGAGACTCTGCCCCTGAATGAACTGCATCGCGTAAAAATGAACGCCTTGGTCTTCACCAACGCCAAAGACCGGCACGATGTGGGTGTGGTGCAGCCGCGATGCCGCGCGAGCCTCCAGCCGAAATCGCTCCACCTGCGTTGGGTGGGGAATGCCTGACGACGAGAGTACCTTGAGCGCCACGCGGCGGCCCAACGATTGTTGTACCGCTTCGAAGACCACACCCATTCCGCCCCGCGCGACTTCACGGACAATCACGAAGTCACCGATCTCTCGAGACTTCGCGAGACCCAACGGAGCCGAAACACCCGGTCGTTCCGAATGGTCCGCATGCGGGGCGTTCTGTTCCAGGATCAGAAGGGCCGCAAGCAGGTCGCGGAGCTGATCGGCCAGGTCAGGATATTGTTTGGTGAATTTTTCGACGCTTGGCCGACATCCGGCGCGATAACTGGCCATGAAGGAGTCGGCGAGCCGTTCGATTTCGTCGCGCTGCGTCAGCGATGAGTCGGACATACGGAGGGTTGCTCGAGGTAATTAGTCACAATCCGAATTGAAAGCCGAGCCGAACGTCACGATCAAAACGTTTTTCAGTTTCACCAGCGCCCGAGCGTACCGCTTGCTAGTGGCAGACTTGTCGAGCCCCAAGATCTCGGCCGCCGCGCCGTTCGAGAGCCCTTCGAAATGCCTCAGGGCGAGGATTTCGCGCTCGAGCGGCTCGAGCGACTGAAGGGCCTGCTGGAGCTGCAGCTCCCGTTCGATTCGCATCGCTGCTTGACTCGGCGAGCTCAATCGTGCCGAAAGGTGTGCCGCCAAGTCAGCGTTCGTCGCCTCGGGAAACGAGCCTTGATAGATCGAAACCTCGCGATTCACGGCGCGCCCCTGCGCACCGAGATGACGCCGATGTTGATCAATCAATCGCTGGCCCGTGATCCACCTCAGCCAAGCGTAGAAGGAGATGGCTGGGTTGGCGGCGTAGGCAGGCAATTCGCGCGCGGCAACGAGAAAAGCTTCTTGAATCACGTCGGAGGGATCGATCCTTCCTCGCAGCCGGCGATCCATTCGCAGCGAGACCATTCGCAGCAGGTGCTCGCGCTGGCCAGAGAACAACGTTGACATCGCGTGGTCATCGCCGTCGGCCGCTTGCCGAATCAGCCGAATGAAGTCGCTGGAGTCCTCGGAATCAACCATCTGCATCGCGTCAATCGATCAAGGAAAAACACTCGCCATCAGGCTGAAACGCAGGGGCATACCCGGTGGGGACACATTTTCTGGGAGTTTACCCCAGTCGCAACCAAGATTCTCGGCCACCAATTGGTCCGAGCGATTTATCGGTCACTATCACATGGGTCGTCCAGTTCGGTTTCGCGTCAGGCAGATCGGCTCACCGGTAATCCGGACAAGCGAATTCCCGGTTGCCCGGATCGCGTACACTAGTCGTCGTTTGCTGCAGGCGGCGACTGCGCCTCGCGACTGAAACTCATCGTTTGACTCCCTCCAACAAGACTGCTGCGACCATGAAACCGCGCTACATGATTGGCTTGATCTGTGTGTCGCTCTGGATACTTTTGGCAGCGGCGTCTGCCGATGCGGTGGCAGACGACCAGATCGATCATCAGCGAACTCCCGGCGTCCCGCAGGGAACCCTCACGTCAGGCGTCTTTTCCGACAGCGAGATATTTCCCGGAACGCGTCGTGAGTACAGTGTCTACGTTCCCGCGCAGTACACCGAGGATCATCCGGCGAATCTGATGGTCTTCATGGATGGTGCGAACTACGCCAAGCCCGATGGGGCGTTTCGGGTCCCGATCGTGTTGGACAATTTGATCCACCAGAGGGCCATGCCGGTCACGATCGCGGTCTTTGTCAATCCCGGAACCGTAACCGCTGCGAAGCCGGACGCCAAAGATCGCAGCAATCGCTCCTTCGAATACGACTCGCTCGGTGATCGCTATGCCCGTTTCCTGGTCGAGGAGTTTCTTCCCGTGGCCCTCAATGGACTACGTGTGTCGGCTGACCCGAAACAACGTGCCGTCTGCGGAATCTCTTCTGGCGGCATCTGTGCGTTCACGGTTGCTTGGGAGATGCCCAACCAATTCGGCAAAGTGCTTAGCCACATCGGTAGCTTCACGGACATTCGCGGAGGCTGGGC
>JBGTCJ010000094.1:0-8190 GCA_041748895.1 Pirellulaceae bacterium | reverse complement strand
AGTCTGAAAGCGACTTCCACAACTGATCGGGACAAACGATGATGGGGCGGCGACCGAATCCGATCAACATCGGCGACACGCGTACCGGGAGCCGCACCACCTGCGGTCCGAGGCGGTTGTTTTTCCACCCGTCCTGACGCTCCGATTGCAACAAGCTTCGTACAAACCTTGTGGCCTCGTCGTCTCCGATCCCATTTCGTTGCAGCAACCGGTGAAGGCGAATCAAGCGGATCGAACCGCGGGTGACGATCCAAAAGAACCCAGTTGCCCAGGCGATCAGAAGCCAATTCGACCATCTCATACGACGCAGGTCACTGGACAAGGCAGCGGCATGGTCGGCTGTTTCGGAAAGTCGCGCGTCACCCGATTGGGGCGCTGCGATCGCCAGCCGCGGTTCACTCGAAACCACCGCCGTCTCCTCGGGACGCTCGCTACCCAAGACAGCAACGCCCGATGGCCACCATCGTTCCGGGACCTCGAAGGGGAGTTCAATGATCGGTGGGGTGATCAGTTTTACGAAGAACACAATCCAAAGGGTATGGGCGAGCCGGGACCGACGGCCGGTGCGACCAACACACCACGCGAGCCCGCCAATCAAGCAGGCAACGAACAAGTTACTGGCGATCGCTTGTGCCCAAAAACTCATTTCGCCTCCAGATCGTCAAGCAGCTTTCGCAGGCGTTGCCGTTGGCGGGCATTGAATTTTGCTGACTTGACTAGGTGCGTCAGCAATGTCGACAGCGTGCCATCACAGAGCTCGTCGGCTGTGGCCTGGAGCCGATTTGAAATCAATTCTTCGCGAACAATCGTGGCGTGGAACTGATGAGGCCAGGTGTCACGGTTGCGGTCAACGCAACCCTTCGCCTCGAGTCGGGCGAGCAGCTTTTGAACCGTTGCGATGTCGGACGGGCTCGAGGACCCATACAGCCACTGCGACAAGTCTTTCAAAGTCGCAGAATCGTGTTGCCACAATTGTTCCAAGATCGCCAGTTCTGCGGCGGTCACATCCTTTGAGGGTTTAGCCATCCAGGGATCCTCTGTTGTTTTTCCTCATCATGCCAATCCTGTCACGCGCCGCCATATCCACTCGCTCGATAGGAGCCCCACCAAACAGAACCACAACCACCATTTGCTCCAGGCGGGCGAAACGTCGCGATGCGGTGGTCCATGGGTCTCTTCGCGACTCTTGAGCAAGGCAGCCAACTGATTGGGCTCTGTTAGTACTTTGCCACCCGATACGGCTGCCAATCGCTCAAGCAATTCGTGGTTCGGGAGCGGGTTCTGCTGCTCAAACGGATCGCTAAGTATTTGAATGGCCAGGGACGTACTGTCGACTTGGGTTCCATGCCCATAGATCGCTTCCGACTCCCCACCATCGTAGGCGGTCATTTCGATTCTTATACCGCTATCTCCGTCACCGCTGGTTTCGCTGAGCATCAAATTCATTTGGTAACCCATCGTCTCCATGTCTGGCGTCAGCGGTAACTCTTCGCCCCAGGCGATTCGCGGGCCGACGTCGCCACCATCACGCGGAATGTTGTCGGGCCACAGGACGGGCGAATAGAGCGACATATCGTCCAGTGAAGCTGGCTCGAACATCGCCCAAATGCGATACTTCTGCGTTCTTAACGCACCCTCGTCGTAGGCTGTGGCAAAGACATGCAGGGCTTCGCCGGGACGGTAGAACTGCTTGTCGGAATCGGCTACCAAGCGCCGGCGGCCCGTGGAGGAGCCCTCGGTCACCCAATAAATCAGATTCCGCCAGAACTTCGCCGCGACCCGCTCCGGTTGGGGACCCCAATCGTCGGCCAATTCTGTCAAAGCACGCCCACCGAGAGCCGCCGTGGAGACGATCACGCGTCCGCGACCGGCACGATGAGCCATCAGCACCGCCGCACCATCATCGCGATTCCTCGCCAACACGTCGGCGGTCGATTTTGGTTGACAGCCCGCCCCATTCACCATCAACGATGGCAATTGCCTCAACAGCTGTTCGTTGAGTTTTTGCTCCAGGCGGAGTCGCCAAATCGGGTGATCGGGAATCGACACCTCGATGTTAGCGGATCGAGAAGATGTTGCCCGCGGTCCGTCGAATTGAACCGGCAGCAGCTGCAGCAGCGGCGAATCGGTCCATTGGTCCAACACCAACGCATCGGTACCGGTGACGATCAAGCCGCCACCACGGCCTTCGACCCATTGGGCAAGCCACTGAGCCTGCTGTTCCTCCAGCACATCAGGACCGACATTGCTGAAGACGACACAGTCGAAAGCAAACAGTTCCGCCCGTGTCTTTGGAAAAACCATGCTGGCGGCACTCGCCCCGGTCGCGGTCGATCGTGGGGCGCTGCCGCCGAGGCTGTAGAGCACGATGCATTCAATGTCATCGTCCGCCTGCAACGCGTCTTGCACGGTCAACCCGTCTGTGGGGATGCCTGCAGCGATACCAGGAGTGAAAAAACGAGAGAAAAGCGACGCTTGTTGCACCGCTTGCTGGTTCTCGATGTAAAGCACACGAACCTTGGTACGGTCGATGTCAACTCGGGTCTCGATCCGATTGTTTCGCTCGGTCAACTCGCCTGCGACGGGTTCGACAACCACCATCAAATCCTCAGGCTGCTCATTGACGCGAAAAGTCAGCGAAGCCGATTGGGCTCCACCGCGGAGCGTAATTGGCACCGAGGCGAGCGTCGTCGAATCAGCGCTGGTGATCTTGTTTTGGCTCAACACCCGGACCGTGGTGCGCTGCCCGGTAAACCCATAACTCCGCAGGAAGACCTGTAGTTCGTTTTCGGTGTATTTTCGCACCCGCGTTGGAACGACCAGGGAGACCACCGCAATGTCGCCGTTCCCCGAAGCGTGGCCAACCGGAACGACATGCAGGGGCACACCGGACTCGCCGATGAACTCCGCCAATCGCTCGACGGACTCCGACGCACGCACCCTCCCATCCGACCAGAGCACGACGCCGGCCGTTGCCTTTGAACTGATCTGTGGAAGCAACTGGCGAAGTGCGTCGCCCAAGCGTGAATCGGTTGCGTCGGGGGGAGCGATCGCAGTCGTTGGGTCGGATGCATCGCCCGCGGACGTGAAGGTGATCGACGGGTCCTTCGTGGAGCGTTTCCCCGACGGACTCCGGAGCGGTTCGAGCCGGTGCCCGAATCGAAAGGTTTGGACGCCGTCGACGTGTTGCATTCCTGCCATGTTTTCCGCCTCGGCAATGAACCGTAGACTCTCCTCCCAGCGTGTTTCCTCTTGGCCAAGTTGCATGCTTTGCGATCCATCGAGCAGGTAGAGCATCCTGGGACGTGAAACTTCTCCCGGCTGTTCATCGACGCTCGTAGGCCCCAATAGAATGGCCAGTACGACCGCAAGCGAAACACCACGAAGTGCTCTCAAGCCGATGTGGCCGTGTACCTGCGAGGGGCCCCAGAACAAGCGTACGCAGGCCCACAGCGCCACAGACACCAGCGACATGGCGACGAATCCGTTGACCGACCAAGCCGGCAACCAGGACAGATAAAGTTCGCCGAAAAGCAGCGAGTCGATCCTCATAAGCCAGAGCCTCCGTCCGTCGATTCTGCGGAAATTGCGTCGGACTCGCTTCTTTCGGCCTCGCCTGCAATCACCCGCAGGTATTGATCGACCGCGGCTCGATATTGTGGTGGCACCGGAGCATCACGATCGGCTGAAATCTCCACCAGGATCATCTCCTGGATTCGAGCACGCAGTTCCCTGACCACGAGAAATGCCCGGCCGCGCAAATTCGAACTGCTCATCGGGGCAAATCGACCATCGCTCACCCTTAGCTCGGACGCGACAGTGCCCCCCGGTGGTCCGTCGACGACTGCATCGGCATCAAGCAGCTCGGCCAATTCACGGAGCCCCACTTCTTCGAGATCTTGCCGGAGCCTACCGAGCCCAGCCTTCGTTTTTGGATCGGCTGCCTCCTCATCCGCCTTTCCGCTGTTCCCCATCCGTTGTGCCAAGCTGTTCGCGCGCGCCTCCATCTCCCGCAGCCGCTCGAGACGCGGGGTTACCATTTGGCGATACAGGTCGTCCAGCTGATAGGCGGCGTCCGCGTATTCGACGGCGCGATCGTAGGCTCGCTGGCCGGAATTTTCGGGCGTAGTCGACGCGTCGGTTAACAATTCTTCGGACGCCTGCCGGGTCGCTTCGAGTTGATCGAGAAAGTCGTTCTCTTCAGCGAACGCCTGGAGTCGCTCATGTACCTCACTGGTCACGACATCGCCGATTTCTACCGGGGCCATCAAGACGTCGTCGACGGTCTCGGCCCGCCGCTGCATCCGTCGTGCGAGACGTTCGATCCCGTCGCCGGCTCGCTCAGGATCGTCGGTCGCGGACTGCGCGGTTGAAGAGCTCTCTCGGAGTTCGTCGGCGAGTTCGCTCTCCATATTTGCCAGCGAGGTCGTCATGTCACGGATCGCCGAGACGCGCATCACAGCTTCGGTCTCGGCAACGGATTCAAGGTGAACGCCGAGTTCCCGAAGTTGTTCACTCACGTCCCGGCTCTGTGACGAGAATTCGCCAAAGTCTCCGACCCGCGCCGCCGTCGCCAAGCTGTCCATGGCTGACGCCGCATTTTCCATCCGACGCCTCATCAAATCGGAACCGGCCAGCCGCCGCGGCAGCTGATCCTCGATTGCGTGCAGCCGTTCGATCAACTCGACTTCGCCGGAGAAAAGTTCATCGCGATGCTCCTTCACGTTGGGTGCGTCGGAGTCGCCCGTTGTGTCCACCTCCGCCGAGTCTCCATCGGTCGATGGTCCGGAGGAGAATCGAGCCGCATCCTCGCCTAGTCGCAATTGCTGGGCAGCAATCTGCATCAAGGTATCGGCGATCTCTTGTTCGTTCTCGGGCCGGTCGCGACGAAGCTTTTGCCTTAACTGACGCACAAATTGCTGCGTCGCTCGTCTCTGATCCGACGAATTATTTTTGAGCAGAAAGATTTCGATGGTTCGACGTGCCTCGGCCAATGCTCGCAACGCGTCTTCTTCTTGGGCGAGCGCCAGATCGAACCGAAAGGCTGCAAGGGAATCCGCTGCCTGCAACATCGCAGCCTCGGCTTGGTTCAAGGCTTCGACGTCGTCGTTGCCACGAGCAACAAAGAACTCCGCAAGAAAACGCGTGAGTCCGGAGAGTTCGCTTTGGCCCTCGACCATTCGGTCAATCACACCCAACGGATTGGCTAGATCTCCGCCGGAACCGTGGACCAGCTTTCTGGTTCGGTTGACGAGAAACCGTTGGCGGCGAATGATTTCGTCGAGCTGAATCAAGACGCCACTGCCACCGGGTTGCGCGTTCGGGTCACGCTCGACTTCTGAAAAGAACTGACGAAGCGGACGGATGTCTATGTAGCGGACATCGGTTTCGGTGCGCCGTGCGCGGGGAGTGCAATTGTCGACGGCGTAGGCGTAGTAGCTAATGTAGTCGCGTTCCGACAGCGAGAATGATTCCAGCGGCAGTATCTCCTCCAGGCGCGCGCGAGTCGTCGTGGTATCCGATTCGTCGGCCGATCGTTCAGCGATCCAATCGGTCAAGACATACTCGTCGTCTCCACCCAACTGGAAAACGATGGCTGCTTCGCTGATCCCGTAGTCGTCGGAAACCTGCAGCCGCATGGGTAGCTCGGCCAGCGTGTGCACCCGAATTTCGTCCGGCGGATCGCGCCAGGCAACGGTGGGTGCCGCATCGCGACGGACCCGCAACCGTCCGTTGATCGGAGCCATCGGGGTACCATCCAGGCCAGAGCCAGAGAACGACCAGTGAAGTGAATCGTTGCTTGGCAGTTCGAACTTCCAAATCGTACGGTCTTCACCGGGCACGATCTCGACTGGTGTCAACTTCGCAGGCTTCTCGCCGAGCTTTAACGTCGCCTCGCGAAGCGGATGGTTCGTTTCGACGGTGACGATCACCTTGGATTGCTCCAACACGGTGATGTCTGTCGAGGAAAACGAGCGGGTATTGAGTTTGGTGTATTGCGGGGGCTCGACTGTCGCCTCGGTTCGCAGGGCATCAATCAAGGGTTGGACGTCGATTCGAAATACGTCCGAAGTTCCGACATTGGTGACGAACTGGTATTCGATTGGCGTTGCCGCCACGCCAAGCCCGAAAGAGAAGCGGGCGGATCGCGGACTACGGGCTTCAACGCACCCCAGCGATTCTGGCAGCAGTTCGCTTTCCATCCACTGCACTTCCGCATCATCCGATGTGGATTCATTTGCTGCGGCGTCCGAGAGGTTCCGGTAGCGGAGTTTCACCGCTCGGTTGATGCGTCCTTCGAGTATCAGCGAGACTTCAACCGGCAATCCCTCCAGAATCGTTGTGTCCCCGGGAGCGATCGTCATCGAGGTGTAGGGCACCTCGGAGCCTAAGGCGCGAAGCATCGCCGACCGCCAGTCTTGGCCTGAATGAAAGAGTCCGGCTGCAAGCGCGATCGCGAGCAGACAGGTCCCGCCGCAAACCATTAGCGAGCGAACAGGGATGATCCGGCTCGGTGAAGTGGTCTCCCAGCGTCCCAACGTTTGGTGGCCGAGAGCGGACAACATGGCCGCGGGGCCGCTGACGCGTCCTTCGACGGTGTCCAATACGGTTCGGATCCGCTGGCCGAACTCGTCGAACGAGCGTTCGAGTTGTCCGGCGAATCGTCGTTGGCGCGTCTCGCGAATGATCCGATACACGCGATGCACCAGCGGCACCGCTACGAACGCGATTCCGGCGGTCCAGCCGACCTTCCGCCAAGCTAACGGCCATTCCCAGTAGTAGTCACTCGTTGCCAGTGCGACCCACATAGCCACCAAGACAGCCGCAGCCATCGTGAAGGCGATACCCAGCCGAACGAACAAGTGACGGCGACGCAAAGCATGGAACCGCTGAAAAACCTCGATTGAGACTGCCGGTGCGTTCATAGGATTCGTACCTGATGCCATGCGATTTCATTCACGCCGGTGTGCGATTGGCCAATGCAAATTCAACCACCAACAACACAAACACTGCGGCGGCCAGCCAGGGCCACAGTTCCCTCCGGCTTTCGCCGTCAACACTTGTACGAACAATCGTGCTGGTCGCTCCGGCGAGTTGTAAACCGAAATGCTCGGCAAGAACGTCGGATTCAATTCGTGTTGGATCGGATTCTCTTGCCAGTCCATTGACGACATACAGAGCGTCTTCTCGCTGCTGAAATCCCGGTTGTGAGAAGACCGGCTGCCCATGCCATTCCGGCAAACTCCGCACAGCGACTCGCATCACCTCTGCGTTGTCCGCCGAACCTCTCGGGAGGCTGTGGTCTTCGTCGCCGATGGAGCGAAAGCGGACCGGCCCTTCCCCCGTCAGGTTCAACAGGTCCGCCGCCATCTGCTGAACCAGAGGCAAGTAAAGGGGGCTCGTCGTCCAGTTCCCCCAGCTCGTGTCGGCGCTAGATAGGAACCACGCCACTTGGCCCTTATCCAAAGCGTGCTGGGTGAGCGCTGCCCGACCCTTGTCAAACCACGCAAGGACCTCGGCGCTATCGGAAACCGCGACGGGCAACAACTTCTCGAACGCCAACCGACTGAGGTCCCCTCGCTGCGGGTCCTCAAACGGCTGCAGCATCCTACCGCCTGCTCTCACTAAAGTGATCCGGAACGGTGTTGCACCACTACGCTGCGGACCTTGCAGAGCACCTGGAGCAAGTCCTGTCGCTTCCCACGTCGACGACGGACCTTCAGCAAGACCATCCCCCGCAAAGACCAACAATCTCCCTCCGCTGCGGACGTAGGATTCCAACTGTTGGATGAGACTCGCCGTAACGGCCCCCGCGTTGGCGACCACGACCAAGGGATTGAAACGCATATCGAGCCGCAGACCGGCGTGGTCTTGGGCGTAGACGACGTCCGCACGGAAGCGACCCAAGTTCGATCCCTGCTCGTCGGTGGCTCGTTCACCAAATGAGCGGTCATCGAAAGACCTAGCCCGGCCGCTTTGCTTCAGCGCCGTTGCAAGGAAATAACTTTCCGCGGAAACGCCCTCGTCGCTTGACCCGGAATCGAGGACCAAAACCCCGATCGGCTCAGCGACTTCTATTGCGGTGAAGCGGCGGTTGTCGGCCGCCAAGTCGTCATCGACGTCAAGTGCGAGGGTCAGCTGCCATGTTCCCGGATCCAGCTTGCCCAGATTGAATGCAACATCCGCGGC
>JBGTCJ010000093.1:0-5889 GCA_041748895.1 Pirellulaceae bacterium | reverse complement strand
CAAACGCAGCTCACCCGATTGCGACTGCGTTACCACCAGAGCGGTACGGTCGTCGATTTTATCGAGCTGAACGACCCCCTGTAGGTCATCGATTTGCTCGAACGGGAGCCCTGCCGTTCCGCCACCATCGACCTTTTGAGTGATCTCCTTCTGATCGTTGATGCCCGCCAAATCAACTTTCATCACGCCGCGAGCCGTGTTGGCAATCAACAGGTAGGGATTGCCATCTTTCTCGTAGGCGACCATATCGATCGGTCGGTTTTGGTTGCCGAGTTCGGCGACCGTTTTGCCGGTCACCTTCCCGCCTGACTTGAGTGCGTCGATCGGGAACTGAACGAGCGGGGTGCAAGTGAATCCGGCCAGCACATTGGGCTTGCCATCGATCGTGATCGGAATGAACGAGCGTACGGCAGCGTTCTCTTCCACCCGGCCATGGGCGCCGTGGTAGATCACCAAGTCGGCTCCCGTGCTTGAGTCACGGAAAGGGAAGTCGTAGGCCAGTACCGTGGAAAGGGGATCACTACCGGACAAACCCGAAACGAGAAGACGGCCTTCGGCAAATGCCAAGTCGGTGATCGATTCCATCCGCTTGTTTGAAGCACGACGACCTTCGCCAGTCACGCGATCAGCGGGCGGATCGGGGATCGAGACCTTGGCCGAAAGCACTTTGTCGAGCGACATGGGCTTCGCCTTGCCATCCGACGACAAGGAGAACAGGCGTGGCTCGCCGCCGACCGTCGCCGACAGGAAGACGCTACCGGTCTCCGGGTTGACCGCCACATCGGTCAGCTCAACTTGAGAGGCATCCGCGGTGGCGGCCGAAGCGAGCACGCTCTTGAGGTCGGCGACGTTCAATCGTCCGGCCCCGCCGCTGCTCTGCTTGTCCTGCGTGTCCATCGCGTAAACCGCTGCTGCCTTGGGGTCGCCAACAAACAACACGCCGCTCGGGCCAAACGTGATCGGTCCTGACGACTGCAAGGTAATCGGGGTTGGTTGCAACCCCAAGTGATTGTCGGCACGAACGTCGCCCGTCGCAACCGCGATGGAGGTAGCGACCGCCAACGCCGCCAAACTACAACGCCGATCGAATCGATAAGCCATGACAAAACTCCCTACGGGGACAAGTGATTGAAATCGAAAGCCAGCTGCTTCCGATCCGGGAACTGCATTGCCGCGCGACGTATTGTAGGGCAAAAGGTCGCGGTTAAAAACGCATTACCGTCAGTTTGAGCACTTTTCCAACGTGCAGTCGGCCATCGTGGCGGCGAATGGGATTGCGGGCTGGCATCGATCGAAGGACGATGGATCGCGATGGCTTACGGGCGACGCGTGATGAGCGCCGGAGCCCTCCCCAACGCTCGCGAGCGACCGAAATGACCGTGCTTGTTTTTGGCCATCGAAATCCCGACACCGACGCAATCTGCTCGGCCATCGCCTACGCCGAATTCCTCCGACTGACGACTCTGCCGGACGCCTTGGCGGCAGCGTGCGGGCCCGCGAATCAGAGAACCGAGTTTGCTCTGAAGAGGGCCGGTTTGCAGCCGCCCAAAATCATCATGGATGTCCGACCGGAACTCGAGGACATCTGCAACAGGGACGTCGTGAGTGCTCGTGAGTCGGACGTCTTCTACGAAGTCTACCAAAAGATGGATCGGCACACGCTCAGGTCGATTCCGGTCCTCAATGACCAGGACCAATTGGTCGGGCTGGTTTCACTTCTGGATCTCTTGGAGCTTGTTTTCCAAGGTGGGGTCGATCCCATTAGGTCGCGGCAAATCGTGAGCACCCTCAACAAGATCGTTTCGGTCTTGGAGGGGCAGTTCGTCTACGCGGTCGAACCGGATCGCGATGACGATCTGATTGTCACGGTCGGCGCGATGAGCGCCGGCGGGTTTGTTGAGAGGTTGGAAAAATTTCCGTCCGAGAGGATGTTGGTGATCAGCGGCGATCGCCCCACGATTCAACTCCCGGCGATCGAAATGGGCGTCCGGGCGCTGGTCGTCACCGGCGGCTATGAATTATCCAGTGGGCTGGTCGACCTGGCGCGCGCCCGCGGGGTGTCGGTGATTCACAGCCCATTCGACACCGCGACCACCACGATGCGGATCAAGGCGGCCAGGTCGATCAAGACGGTGATCAATCGGGAGTACGTTACCTTGCCGGCGCGATGCCCGGTGGCCAAAGCTCGTCAACAGATTCTGCGATCGAGCCAAACGTCGTTCCCGATCCTCGACGGTGATCGAGTCGTCGGAATCCTCAGCAAGACCGACCTGGTCAATCCCCCGAAACCACAGATCGTCTTGGTCGACCACAACGAACTGGGGCAGGCGGTTCAGGGCGCAGACGAAGCTGAGATTTTGGAAGTCCTAGACCACCATCGCCTCGGAGGGTCGTTGCAGACCAGCAACCCGATCCGTTTCGTCAACGAACCCGTCGGCTCGACCTGCACGCTCGTGGCGGCAAAGTTTCGCAGCTCGGGGATCGAACCATCGCCGGCGATCGCGCTCTGCCTGGCGTCGGGCATGATCAGCGACACGCTCAACCTTCGCTCGCCCACCACGACCGACGTCGATCGCCAGACCCTGGCGTGGCTCCAATCGCTTTGCGGTGAGGACCTGGATGATTATGCCGCCGAGTTTTTCGAGGTGGGATCGGCGCTGCGGAATTGCGCTCCCGAAGCAGTCGTTCGCGAAGATTGCAAACGCTTCGAAGAGAGCGGAATCGATTTTTCGATTTCACAGATCGAAGAGATCGGCTTTGACCTCTTTTGGCAGCGAAAGGACGAATTGCATCGGGCGCTCGTGCAAATGTCCAAGGAAGAATCACTCGCCTTCTCCGCTCTGCTGGTTACCGACATCTCCACCAATGGCAGTCTGCTGTTGATGAGCAGCGAGCCGGATGGATGGGAGGACATCAACTACCCGCACCTGGAGGATAATCTCTACAAGCTCGACAGCATCGTCAGCCGAAAGAAGCAATTGCTCCCTCTGATCATCAACATGCTTAGCTTTACCGAACCGGCCACCAGTTCCCACTGAAGCCAATTGTGCTACGGAAGTTCGAAGACTTCTCGGCCTGCGCGTGTGCCGAGGGATCGCCAAACACTTAGATCGATGCTGTCGGTCGTGGACCTCACCGATCCATCGATCAGGGCGGAATGAACCAGTCCGCCATGGTAGCTCCGCGACGCAATTACCGCGAAGGTGGGAACCGAATCGTTCGTGGCTTCCTGCTGAGACGTGTAATCGATATCCGAGCCTTCGGGACACTGATTCGATGCGGTCGTGGTGAGGACCCTGGCGTTGGGTCCGGCGGTCGTCGTGAACCCCTGATGATGCACCCGGCCGTCGGGCCATTCGGTATGTCCGTTGGGCCGACACCAAACGAAGCTGGCTGGGATTTTTGCGATCACGGCGTCGAGTGTGGCCGCAGGAGCAACGGAGCCACCCGAGGGAGGCTCATTGCGACCGTAGAACTGCATCGCTTTGACTTCGGAGACCATCAAAGTCTGGCTCGTGCCATCCGTAAAGTCACGAAAGCCCATTCGCGAATTGGGCCCAAACGATCCATCTCCCATGCGACCGGTAATCGGGTCAAACACCAACCAGGTGCCGAAATTGAATCCGTACGTGGTTGGGAACAGCGGGCTGGCGAGCTTGGGTGAAACGTCTCGTGGCGTGTCCGAATTCGGGTCACTGGGGCACGCATACACGGGAATTTTCATTCCACTGATCGCGGATTGATTGTCCCATGCAACGCTCAAGTCAACGCGTTCGTAGAGCGATCCTTGTTCGATGTACGGAAGTATGCGTCCGTGAATGGACCACGACGCATTGGTGTTGACCCCGCCAAGCATGCTTATCGTGGCGGAGGGTGGAAAGTATCGGTGAACCGACTCATAGTTGTGAATCGCGAGCGAAATCTGCTTCAAGTTGTTTTTGCATTGCATCCGCCGTGCGGCTTCGCGAGCCGCTTGGACCGCAGGCAACAACAGCGCGACCATCACGCCGATGATCGCAATGACGACCAGTAGTTCGATGAGCGTGAATGCGTGACGATAGGCATCGATTCTGCGATGTGACTTGAAGGCCATAGGGGGCGATGTTGAAGGTGGGGAACGGCGGATCATGATCTCTTGAGGCACTGGATCGGTCGGATCAGCGACGGTCGTTGAGGAGCTGGAGAGCATGTCGCGTGCCGCAGTGTGGATGCGGGCAGAATCTTGATTTCATCCCGTTAGGCCGTCAGTTTTGCAACGGAAACCCGCTGACCGGAGGACAATCCCACGCCGTCATCGGACAATTTTTAGCCGCCCGGGTAGGACCCATGCGATTTCACAGCTTGAAAACTCGCTTGATATTGCCGCTGTTGATCGCCTCGATGGTCGCCGCATCCTTGGTTGCCGTGGCATCGTATCTGCTCGCGCAGCGTGCGACGGCGGCGCAATTGGATCAGCGGTTTTCCACGATCCGGCGAGCGATCGAGCAGACCAACTTTCCGTTGTCTCGCAGCGTCCTGATGACTCTGAGCGAATTGACTTCGGCGCAGTGGATCACGCTCGCACCCAGCGGCGCCGTGCTCGATGGGACGACCGCTCGAGCCGATGGGCCGATGACGGCTGAGGAGCGTCAACGCTGGGGTGATTTGTTGATCGGCGTTGAGGTGATCGAGAAATCGGGAACGGAAGCCGACATCCCGACAACGTTGCGGGTCGAGTCGCATGTCTATCGGTTGAAGCGGTTCCGCATGGCAAGCGGAGCGCGACGATCGTACGATGCGGTACCGCGCGATACGGAAGTTCAAGATGTTGTGGTGATGTTTGACGATGCCGACTGGCGAGACATTCGTTTGCAAGCGGCCGCGGGCCCATTGGTGACTGGTTTGTCGACGATTGTGCTGCTCAGCTCCGTGGCTCTCTACTTGGCAAGCCGCTTGGTGGCGAGGCTCAAGCGACTTCACCGAGAGGTCGAGCTGATCGCCCAAGGGAATTTTTCCGGGCATTTGGAGGCCGGGCCCGATGACGAAATCGGGCGTCTCGGGCGAGCGGTCGAGACAATGGCGGCTCAGTTGCAGCAAATGTGGGACGCGTTGGGGCGACAACACGGCCAGCGCTTGTTGCACCAGATCGCTGGCGGACTAGCGCACAACCTGAGAAACAGTTTGACCGGAGCTCGAATGGCCGTCCAATGGCACGCCCGAGATTACGCGCGGAGTGTTGGCGGTGATGGTCCGCGGGAACACGAGACGGAAGGGTTGCAGATCGCGATCCATCAACTGGATCAGGCGGAAGATTATGTCCGCCGATTGCTACTCGTGTCTCAGGGGAAACAGGACGTTGATCGCCCGGCCACCGTTGGTGAAAGCTTGAACGGAATCATTGGCAGCCTCGACAATTCGGCGAAACATCTAGGCGTGCGATTGGTATGGGCGATCGACGCTGACGTTTCGTCGTGGCAAGTATCGGATGGTCCGACGTTGACATCGGCCGTTACCAATTTGGTGTGGAATGCCATTCAGGCGGGCAAGTCGGTGAGTGTTGACGTGCGCAATTCCATGCGTGAAGGCGCTGGCGAGCCACGCCGTTGGATCCGCGTCGAAGTGGCCGATGATGGGCCGGGCCCGTCGGCAGCAGTTGCCGAAACTTTATTCGAGCCGCTGGTCACAACCAAACCCGAAGGGCTCGGTTTGGGGCTGCCACTGGTAAGGCGTTCCGCTGAATCGCTCGGTGGCGACGTACAATGGGAGCGACGCAAGGACCACACCGTCTTCTCGTTTGTTTTTCCTGCCGTTTCATGAATTCAGTCCCACACACCACCGTACTGGTTGTCGACGATGAGCCGTCGATCTGTTGGGGAATTGAGAAGGTGCTGCGGGACCAAGGTTACGAAG
>JBGTCJ010000092.1:0-7153 GCA_041748895.1 Pirellulaceae bacterium | reverse complement strand
AAAGTTCGTTTCCCAGTATTTGGGCATGGATCTTTTTGTCTCCCAACCTGAGGTTTGATTTTCATGTCGTCGAACTTAGGATCCGCTGGTTCTGAGGTGGAAGAAACTCGCGACTCGTGGATCCCAATGATCGTGATCGCGATGGGTCAAATGTTGATGTCGTTCAACGTCGCCTCGCTGCCGGTCTCGATGGGCGGCATGGTCAATAGCTTCGGTGTTCCCCCAACGACTATCGGCACGGCCGTGGTGCTGTACTCGCTTGGTGTATCGGGCTTTATCATGCTGGGGGCCAAGCTGGGCCAGCGGTTTGGTTCGAAGATCTTCTTCCAGTCAGCGGTGGGACTTTTCCTGCTGGCGATGGTGACTATGGTCGTGAGCCCCACGGCCGAGATCATGCTTGCCGGCCAAGGGCTCGCGGGATTCGCGGGCGCCGCGCTGGTGCCAACGCTGGTGGTGCTCATCGCCGATCATTACCACGGCAAGCAGCAGGCCGAAGCGGTTGGCTGGCTTGGGTCGGCTCGAGCGATCGCCGGCGTGCTGGCGTTTGTCATCGTCGGCACGGTGGCAACGTTCCTGAGCTGGCGGTGGGCGTTTGGGCTACTGATTGTCCATTCCGCAGCGATCCTGTTGCTCAGCACCAAGCTAAAGAAATCCGTGGGCAAGCCCCATGTGGGGATTGATGTGTTCGGCGTGATGCTCTCGGCGGTGGGGATCATTCTCATCACGTTTGGATTCAATAACCTGCGCAACTGGGGCGTGCTGTTGCCCCGGCCGGCCGCGCCATTGGACGTGGCTGGCATTTCGCCGGCACCGGTGCTGATTGTTGTAGGCATCGCCTTCGTGGCGGCGTTTCTGGCTTGGTCGCAACGTCAAGCGAGTCGCGGCAAAACACCGCTCTTGGCCCTGGAGGTGGTGGACTCGCCGCGAGAGTGGATGACGGCCCTCGCGTTGTTCATCATCGTGGGCATGGAAGGAGCCATCAACTTCGCGGTGCCGCTGTACATCCAGATCGTCCAGGGCCGTCCGGCGTTTCAAACGTCGATCGCCATGATGCCGTTCATGCTCACGGTGTTCTTCACCGCCATTTTGATCGTGCGATTGTACAAACGGTTCACCCCTCGGCAGATTGCATCTGCGGCGTTTGTGCTTGTTGCGATCGGGACCGCATGGCTGGCCTACACGGTTCGCAACGATTGGAGCGTGCCGCCGGTGGTCGTGGGTTTGGTGATCGTCGGTCTGGGGCAAGGTGCCTTGGTGACCCTGCTGTTCAATGTGCTTGTTACGGCCGCGCCTAAGGAACTGGCCGGCGACGTCGGCTCGCTTCGCGGAGTGACGCAGAACCTGGCCGCCGCGGTGGGCACGGCCTTGGTGGGCGCGCTGTTGGTGGGGATCTTGAGCATGTCGATCGTGGCCAACGCCACCAACAATCCCGTCATCACCGCCGAACTAAAGAATGAGGTCGACCTGACCAACCTCAACTTCTTCAGCAATGTGCAGTTGCAGGAACGCCTGGGCAACACATCGGCAACGGACACGCAAATGGAGGAGGCGCTGAGCATCAATGCCGAAGCCCGCATCCGCGCCCTCAAGATCGGATTCATGTGCCTGTCGTGCCTCGCGGTCTTGGCCCTTTTGCCGTGCCGCTGGCTGCCGGCATACCGACCGGGGGAGATTCCGGCGATTTAGGGGGATGCTGGTCGATCACGAAAACGGGTCCACCTGATTTGTCGTGGATAAGCCGTTGCGGCGCGGTAGATTTTGTGACGCAGGGGTCCGGTGTCCGCCACAAGTGCCCGGCCAACGCATTTTTCGACCGTCGTATAAACGCAATGCTCGTGGGGTGCCAAGTGGTGGCTGACCGGCACGTATCGACCGATTCCATTCGCATCGCTTTTTCCCATGCGATGTCTGAAATGTACCGGCGTGAAGTGCCCAAGTACGGCACGCTGCTCGAGCTGGTGGCCGAAGTCAACACCGCGGTTCTGCGAGACGACCCCGTGTTCGCCGCGCGGCTGAGCGAGATCGACCAGCTATCGCGGATCTCTGACGAACGGCACGGAGCGATCCGCCTGGGCACTGCTGCCGAGCTGTCGATGATACGCAGGCTGTTTGCCGTGATGGGAATGCACCCGGTGGGCTACTACGACCTCTGCCCTGCCGGTATTCCCGTCCATTCGACCGCGTTTCGTCCGCTCACGTACGACGCACTTCGGCGGAATCCTTTTCGGGTCTTCACATCGCTGCTGCGACTGGACCAGATCGTCGATTCGAGCTTGGCGGCCGAAGCGGAGGAGGTGCTCTCGCGCCGTGACATCTTCACCCCGGGCGTGCGACGCCTGATCGAGCGACACGAGTCCCGCGGCGGACTTGACGAAGGCGAGTCAGAGCAATTCGTGATCGAAGCGCTCGAAACTTTCCGTTGGCATCACCGCGCGACGGTCGACCTGACAACTTACCAGCGGCTGCATGACGCCCATCGGCTGATTGCCGACGTGGTCTCGTTTCGTGGTCCACACATCAATCACTTGACGCCGCGAACCCTCGATATCGACGCGGTGCAGCGGCTCATGCCCGCTCGAGGAATCATCCCCAAGGCGGTCATCGAGGGACCTCCGCAGCGCCGTTGCCCGATTCTATTGCGTCAAACCAGCTTCAAGGCGCTGGAAGAAGAGGTGCAATTCATGGACGCTCTGGGCAAGCAGCAGGTAGGTACTCACACCGCGCGCTTCGGCGAGATCGAGCAGCGCGGCGTGGCGCTCACACCCAAGGGACGTGCGCTCTACGATCGATTGCTGAACAGGGTGCGCGAAAGCGTGGTACCCAGCGCCGATGGTGGCAATGCCGACGACTACTTGGCATCGCTCAGCGCGGTGTTTGATTCATTTCCCGACGATTGGATGACGCTGTGGAAGGACGATTTGGCCTATTTCACCTATCGCGCCAATCAGCCTGCAAACCTTCGTACCGTGGGGATTCCATCGCGCGGGTTACTGGAACAGTGGATCACCGACGGCTGCGTTGCCATTGATCCAATTACCTACGAGGATTTTCTACCGGTCAGTGCGGCGGGTATCTTTCAGTCGAACCTCGGTGACCAGGCGACTCAAGAAGCTTCGGTTGATTCCAATCAGGAAGAATTCGAGCGCGCGTTGGGCAGTCTCGTCGAGGATCCGTTTGCGATCTACCAGCGGATCCAAGACGATTCGCTGGCGCGAATCTTCGATCCGGTGTCACCTGAGTCGCCGTGGCAGGACTGAGCGCTCACGCCAAAACCTCTGAGGCGATTGCTTGGGGCGAGCGGTGTTCGTCGGTGATTTCAATCGCCCCGATCGTTGGTAAGTCCCACCCGGCTCCGCAGTTTTCGCAGAGTTCAAGGTCCACGCGACGCGGACGCTCACAACGCGAACACGCTTCACGATGAACGTTTCGGTAGATCGCAAGCACCGAGAGTGGTGCTGCGAGGCCGAGCAGGCCGACCGACCAGCACCAGAGAAGCATTGGCCGGCGTGACAGCCCCCGCTGCCTCGACGCCCGGATGGTCAACATCACGCAAGTCAACGAGACCAAAACGAACGCGACGACGCCTGCGGTGGTTTGAACCGGATGGTCTGCCACCCAACTCATCAGGTCGGCGAACGGCCTCTCGAAGGGTTGGCTAAACGAAACCCAACCGGCGATCGCGGTGCCGATCAGATACATCACACCTGGGCAGAGCCCGAAGAGCACGTTCAACACGTGAATTCGGTCCTCGGCGCTGGGTGGGCTGGATGTGCCAGGCTCGATCGTGAACGCCAACCTCAAGGTATCGCCCTGCGGCGCGACCTTGAATACGGTCGTCTTCGATGCCGATGACGTGAGGAACCAGCCGCCATCGGCTGCTGACGCGATCGACAGTTCAGACCTGTGGGCGAGTTCAGGCGGCAAATCGTAAGTTTGCACCAATTTTGCCGAAAGTGACAGATCGCGAAGCGGACGGACAGTGATTCGCGTCACACCCCTTTCACCATCCACCTCCGGAAACCAATGGGTCGATCCCGTGCCATCCACCATCTCATACTCGAACAACTGACTTTGCGCACGGATCAGTACGCTGGGTGCTGCACCTGCTTCTTTGGTGACCAATCCGATCGCGTCCACGGGTTGCGCGATCAGCGTTCGAATGGAAAGCGGCTGATCCTCCAAAAGGTACACACCTTTGGAGTCGACCAGTGGTGTCGCGAGGCCGGCTTCGCGGAACGTAGAAAACGCTAATGCGCCTAGGCCTATCGGATCCGCCGTGAAGGGCACACCCGAAAGGATGCCGGCCGAATGGATGTGGTCGGCGGCCACGGTGTTCTTCCAAGAAAACCGTCCCGCGGCGGCGCCGTACAGCAACACGTAGCCCCTCTGATCGAACGAGTACCAGGTCTCGTCGCTGAAGGCAGCAATCATGGAGAGTGGGGTGAAGAAGCCATCGCTTTGAACCACTCCCCGATCGGTTGGCGTCAGGTGGCTGAAGAAGTCAAAGCCAAGGCCATCGGGCACAGGCTTCAACGGGTTGACTTGCCCGCCTTGGACGACTGGATCGCCGCCGAGCACATTCGTGCGAGTGATCCCCATAACTCGGTCGTATTTGTATTGATTCGTCACCATCCAGAGTGACTTCGATTCCCGCTCGACTGCGATCGCGTTGAACGGCTCGGGGAGGTCGATTCCCCGTCGCCAGTATTCCAGAATCGCGATGCCAAACATCAGGCTAACGAAGAGGGCGCCGACGGCCCCGGCGGTGAGGTACAGCGGGAGCAGGCACCGGCCCCGGGCCGTGAGATGGTACTTCGTTGCCGACGGATCGCTCACCAAGTCGCACCATCCTTGTCGCGCCGTGGCAACAACCCACGTAAGAACCGGTACCGCGAGAATTGCACAGATGGCTGCCCACATCAAACCCTTGCTCAGTGTCCAAATCACGAACACAGCGATCGCGATGGGGACCAGCGGCAGGAGTCGTGTTCCCCACCAAGACGCGTCCCGGGCCATCATCAACATCGCTGCCGGATGCATTCCGAATGCTGCCAAGGCGTAAGCCAATGAGGGGAGCACCTGGGCAGGCCGCATCGGATACCACTGCATCCCCTGGGCTGCGATCCAAGCGGCAAGCGCCGTGAGAGGGACGACAATCGCTATCGCATACAATAGGAAGCCAACGATCGTCTTGGCCAGAAAAACGTCGCTTCGGGTGACACCGCGGTGATTCAAATAGGCGCCGCTGGCTGGTTTCAAGTCACGAAACGATTGGACGACGCCCAGTGCAAAGGCCAATAGCGGCGCGATGATTGCCAATTGTGCCAGGAGGTCGCGTGCGACCATCGACTGTGAAAAGGTGAAAATCGAGGGCAACACCAAGTAGCCGACCGCGGTGACGACCAACAAACCGATCGGAAGCCAGCGGACGTTCTCGCGGAGTTCTTTCCAAATGAGCGCCCTCATGATTCAGCTCCACTGTAGAACGAATGGTCGACTCGCGATCGTGACAAATACGCCAACACCGCGTCTTCAAACGTGACGTCAACCGGTTCGATCGCTGCCGCCCCGAGTCGCTCGATCGCCGACGCGCTTTCGTGATCCGGGTTCGCGATCGTGAGGTGCCAGCGACTGCCGAGTGGGCGACAGTGCACGAGCCCCGGAACGTCGTGGACCAACGTCGGATCCTCCGCCATTTCGAGCACCCACGCCGTGAGGCGGCCACGAAAATCGTCGAGAGTGGTGTCCACAAGCAACCGGCCGTCAACCATCACCGCCACGCGGTCGGCAACTCGCTCGACGTCGTCCAGAAGGTGGCTGCTGAGCAGCACCGTGCGCTCGCCCGATTCGCAGAACTCGATGATCGTTTCATTCAACGCACGGCGGCTGACCGGATCGAGCCCCAGCGCCGGATCGTCGAGGATGAGTAGTTCGGGGGTAGCGGCGAGAGTCGACGCGATCGAGACGCCCGCCCGCTGACCCCGGCTCAGCCAAGAAACCTTGGCGTCTGTGTCGATGCCGAACCGACGCACCGATCGCTCAAACATCGTCCCGTCCCAACGAGGGTGCGTTTGACGTCCAAAATGTTCGCACTCGCGGACTCGCATCCAGGGATAGAGGAAGTGTCCCTCAACCGTGTGGCCGATGCGTGATCGGTCTTCAGGTTGGAAGTTACGG
Source organism: Pirellulaceae bacterium (assembly GCA_041748895.1). Lineage (GTDB taxonomy): Bacteria > Planctomycetota > Planctomycetia > Pirellulales > Pirellulaceae > UBA6163. Next base: position 976 of record JBGTCJ010000092.1, on the reverse strand, counting down.
CTGTTGCGACCCAGCACTTCGCAAGATCCACGCGTCGGTTCGAGAAACCCCATCAACATCCGAATCGTTGTCGTTTTCCCGGCGCCGTTGAGCCCGAGCAGGCCGACGACCGAGCCTCGTGGGACGGCGAAATTCAGCTCACGCACGACGGCGCGACGACCGAAGTAGCGAGTCAGACGCCGCGTGCGAATCACTTCCGAATCGTTCACCTAAACGCCTCCCACCGAAAAGATTTAGCGGCTCACCTGCCCCAATGGTTGGTACTGAAATCGTTGGTCGCGATCACTCCTTCGCCCCCTGCAACGCGTCGAGTTTGTTTCGCAACCGAGTGAGGGTCTGATCGCGGTCAAAGCCAAGCGTGATCGACTCGCTGATGACCGCATCGATCGCTTCATCGAGTCGTCGTAGCCTTTCGGCGTGTGAAAAGACGTTTCGCCGAGCCGCGACAAACACGCCGCGGCCGGCACGCGTTTCAAGCACCCCGTCGCGAGTCAATTCGCCGTACGCCTTGGCCACCGTGTTGGGGTTGATCACCAATTCCTTGGCCAGTTGCCGAACACTCGGCAGTGGGTCGCCGATCGACAGCTTCCCCGACGCGATGCCGCGACGAATCTGGTCAGCGATCTGGCGATAGATCGCCGCTCCGCTACCTGGAATCACCCGAATTCGCATCCGACACCTCGCCGCTGAATCAGTCGCACTACTGTACTACAACAGATAGTACAGGTGGTTCAGTGGGACGTCAAGTCGCTCTTTTCGTAGACGTCGGTGTAGAAGATGGCCGATCGGTAGCTCGGGCCGCGGTCGTTGCCCTGGCGGTTCTTGGTGCTGGGGTCGTGGATCTGGAAGAAGAACTCAAGCATCCGGCGAAAGCTGGTGCGCGCCGGGTCGAAGACGATCTCGATCGCTTCAGCATGACTGCCGTGGTTGCGGTAGGTGGCGTTCGGCACCTCGCCGCCGCTGTAGCCGACCCGCG
>JBGTCJ010000091.1:0-3911 GCA_041748895.1 Pirellulaceae bacterium | reverse complement strand
AGGCGACGCGGGCCCGACCGGACTCAGCTGTGGCGCGGGCTGTGGCGTGTGCGGGAGTGGTGCGATGCCTTCGTGACCGCTCGCCGCGAGCCCAATAGGCATTTGCTCGGCGGATCCGCGACCTCCCGAGTTTTCGCCATTGGCTGTCGATTCGTACAACGCCGGGGTCACTTCGGGTCTTTTGCGAAATTCCTCGCTGTGGCCGACGACGCGAGTTTCGTGAACCAACTGAACCCAGTGGCGGATGGTCTGCAGCGAGGCCTGATCGAGCCTTTGGCCGCTGGAGCTACGACCCTCGGCGTGGGGTTCTGAGGCAAAACGAATGAGATGGCTCGAATCCGGATCGTCGAAATCGAGCTGCGAAAGGGTGACTTGAAGATTTCTTTGGGTCATTCGAGAGGGTAGCCGGACATTCACCCCGAGGTGGGTCAATTGCCACCGTGTTGGCGAGTCAGTGCCCGTCCTGTGACACCCTGCCGCGGCGCAGCGATTGATCAGCAGCGGCTGGACCCGTGTGGCAAAGGCCGCGATTGCGGCGGGGGAAAATCTTGGGTCGAGTCGAAATTCCTCTTCGGCGGCAGTGGGCAGCGAATCGCCGACGGCCGGCCGCGCATCGGGCCGCGGCACTAGGGGAGCAGACGCGGGAGGCTGTTGGGACGTGACCAACAATCGCTTCAACCGCGGGATTTGGGGATGAGTCGGATCGAGAGTTTCCGCAATCATCAGTTGGTCGAGCATGGGTTCGAGAAGGTTGTGCTGCCAACACCACCTAGCCAATTCGATCGCCGAGGTCGCGTTGTCGTTGACGACATTCGCGACGCGAAAGCGGTAGAGTTCTTCGAGCGTGGACGCCTCTGTCGCGACCTGGCGACGGTCAACCCTTAAATCTCCACTCGAGCCACGCCCGATCACCGCCAAGTTGCCTTGCAATGTCAACGAACCTTCGATGACGTTGCCATTGGTAAGTAGGATGTAATTGACGTCGCCCCGACTTTCTATCGCCCGACTCTCACGCCGATGGGTTTCGTGGGATCCCATGGCGTCCTCGCTGAGGTCGCCGCCGACAGGCATGACGGATTGCCCATGGAGTGTGGAGGTGGCGAACGTCAGGAAGCATACCAGCAGCGATCGGGCATGGGCTGAAGGGCGGGCGACGCGGAGGCGGTACTGCGTAATGGTCATGACCAAGGCCATAACAAAAACGCCGCATCGGCGAAAAGCCGTCTTTGCTAAATGGCAACGGTCGGAACTAGGCCATACTGAGCCATGGTTTTTGCGAGCAGCATTTCCTGCGAAGCATCGAGCGGGGTCATCGGCAGCCGAAGTTCCCCGGTGTCGCGTCCGAGCATCCGCATCACCGACTTGATCGGGATCGGATTGGTCGACAGCGAGAGCATGTCGCGGCAGAGGGGAAACAGTTTGTGATGCCACTGGCGGGCCGAATCAAAATCACCGCTGGATGCCGCTCTCACCATAGCAATGACATCCTCGGGGACGATGTTGCCAACGACGGAAACGACTCCTTCGGCGCCGACGGACATCATCGGCAGCGTCAATGAATCATCACCACTGAGCACGGTCAGGTCGGTCGCCGCAAGAATGCTGCTGCATTGATCGAGCGAACCGGTCGCTTCCTTGACCATCGTGATGCCGGGCAACTCCGCCAGGCGAACGATGGTCTCAACTTCGATATTTTTCCCCGTTCGGCCTGGGATGTTGTAGATGCAGACTGGGATCGCAACCGCTTCGGCAACGGCCCGGAAGTGCTCGAACATACCGGTCTGAGTCGGCTTGTTGTAATAGGGTCCGACCTGAAGCGTTGCATCGGCGCCCTCCCGCTCGGCCCGTTTGGTCAGGCGGAGCGCTTCGGCGGTGCTGTTGCTACCGGTTCCTGCCATCACTTTGACGCGCCCGGCGACCGCTTGAATCACCTCCGCGATCACCCGTTCGTGCTCTTCGTGAGAGAGCGTGGGCGACTCGCCCGTTGTGCCGACGGGAACGACACACGTCACGCCCGCAGCGATCTGGAATTCGACTTGCTCTGCTAGTCGTGCGTAATCAACCTCACCATCGCGCAGCGGCGTCACGATAGCAACGGATAAACCGGCGAATGAGGAACCTTTGCGCTGAGTCATTTCGATCGAATTTGTGAGATGCAGGTGGGACGCAAGGGTGAGTTCCGCCGGCGGCCGGATGGCGACGTGGGGGCTCCCTGGATTCGCCGAAAGTGTAGTGCTTTTTGCCAGTTGCTTGAAGTAGTCGGCAGCAACGGTCGGCGGCCCAAAGCGTGGCCTTGGCGGTGACCTCCCCATGCCCCGTGGCAGCGGGGGGCTGACAAGACTGAGCTTGCCGCGCGAACCGTCACGATGCTAGTCCGATCGGGATCGTGTCAGAAACCGGATCATGACAGGGGAGCTGGTCGCAATTGTACAGGGGTGACCCAAAGTGCCTTACGGCGTCTACTTGAGCGCGTCAGGAGCCAACGCGCAAAGCCACAGGCTCCAGGTTCTGAGCAACAATTTGTCAAACGTCAACACGGCGGGATTCAAGCCCGAGCATGCCGTTTTGCAGGCGAGATTCGCTGCGATGATCGATCAGGGCTCCGTCCCTCCCGGTCAGGGCGGAATCGACGACCTGGGCGGCGGGGTGACCATACAGCCGGCCGTGACGAGCTTTGACCTGGGCGCGATGCGAAAGACCGGAAACGATACCGACTTCGCGATCGGTGATCCCGACTCGTTCTTCGTCGTCCAACGCGGCGACGATCGCTTCTTGACGAAAGCGGGAAATTTCCTTTTCGACGCTGGTGGCAAATTGATCACTCAGAACGGCGAAGACGTTTTGGCGAGTGATGGCCGCCCCATTCGAATTGCGCCCGACTTCCCCTATCAAATACAGCCAGGCGGTCGAATTGCTCAGGGCGGTGAAGCCTACGAGATGATGATCGCCAAACCAAAGTCCTTGGGTGACCTATCGCATGTTGGCGGTAACCTGTTCAAGGCGCTGGCAGATTTTGACCTTGCCGCCGATCCCGATCGACAGGTAACCAACGGGGTGTTGGAGTCATCGGCGGTCAGCCCCACCGGGGCCATGATGGAGTTGATCGAAGCGTCACGCGCCTACGAGGCAAACGTTCGCATGATCCAAAATCAAGATCACGTGATGGGATCGCTCATCAGCCGAGTGCTCCAGCGGTAGTGTCAAGAAATTTCGGTAGCGAGGGTCACGCGTCATGTCAGTGCAAACGCTCTACACCGCCGCCACCGGAATGGAGGCGATGGAAACCAAGCTGGATGTTATCGCCAACAACTTGGCCAACATCAACACCACCGGATTCAAGAAGGATCGCGCCAACTTCGAAGACCTGCTCTATCGCACCGAGGTCTATCCGGGAGTTCGCGACGCCAATCAAACCCCCACCGCAGTCGGTACACAGATCGGCTTGGGCGTTCGAGTCACCAGCACGCAAACCGATCAGCGCCAGGGAACCCTGCAACAGACGGGGCGTGACCTTGACATCGCGATTGAAGGCCCGGGATATCTGCGTGTGCTCGACCCCTCTTCGCAAACCACGATGTACACCCGCGCGGGCAATCTCGATATCAACGCCGACGGACAACTGGTGATCGGCTCGGCGCACATTGGACGATTGCTTGACCCACCGATCCAGATCCCGCAGGACGCCACGGCGGTGGTCATCAACGGCAACGGAGAGGTGATGGTCCGTCAACCGGGCAATGTGCAACTAGCCGTACAGGGCCAGATCCAATTGGCTCAGTTCATCAACCCCGACGGGCTGCTGAAGATCGGCCAAAACATGTATCAAGAGACCGACGCATCGGGCCCCGAGCAACCCGCCAACCCGGGCCAAAACGGCCTAGGACTGCTTCGCCAGGGAAATCTCGAAGCTT
>JBGTCJ010000090.1:0-3061 GCA_041748895.1 Pirellulaceae bacterium | reverse complement strand
AAACACCGCAGCTACCGCATTGGCCGCGTCTGGGTGCGTCGGCTTCAGCACTCGACTCAGAACCGCAGCCGCCGTCCCCGGTGCCACAGGCAGGCCCGCACCCGTCGCTGAGCAGCTTGGCGAAGTGTCGGCTTCGAACCCGCGATTCGTAACGGCTCGCCAACCTCTCAACGATCGCCCGCTCCGTCGCCTCAACGGGTTCGAGGAAGTAGAAGATCAACGCTCCCGCATCGAACAGTTGGTCAACGTCCAACAGCACGGCGGACGAACCGGCAGCGCCCAATTCCTTTCGGCACTCCTCGATCGCTGAACGCCGATACCGTTCAAGCCTTGCCAGTAACAACTCATCTTCGGTGGTCGCTGCGCGAATCACTCTGCCAGCGACCGATTTGTCGTCCGCGGGCTCGCGCCCTGCGGCTGGTATGCCGGCCGACGCGATTTCGATCGCGCTGTCAACGAAATCGATGGCGGTGGCCTCGCAGGCGATGACTCCGACTTCGAGCCCCCGTCCGGTACGACAAATCACCCGTTGTCCACGTCGATACGGGGCACCCGCGCTAGCCTGGCAGCGGACTATTTCGCCCCAACTGCCAATACGCACAAAGAAGTTTCTCATCCATCTAGCGTCCCCGTGGGCGTCGATTGGGTCAATCCTCCCTCCGCAGCGGAATCCTCGTCCACCTTGGGAATACGCAACTTGTGCCCAGCGATCTTCGGTGACACCGTAATGGCGCAGAAGCCTTGCCTTGAAGTGACATGGGATCCTGACGATGCAGTGGGCGACAGAGTTTTTTTCCGAAACGGACTCGATTGCGACCAACGTTCTGGTCCTTTCGATCGTCATTTCGAGCGGCCTGATGCTCGGGCTGATTCCCGTTGGAGGCGTTCGGTTGGGTGTGGCGGGGGTCTTGTTCAGCGGACTGTTGTTCGGGCATTTCGGACTTACACTCGATCCGACCGTACTCGATTTCACTCGCGAATTCGGACTGGTTCTGTTTGTCTTCGCGATCGGATTGACGATCGGTCCCGGATTCTTCAACGCGCTCCGCGCCCAAGGTTTGTCGCTGAATATTTTGGCCACGGCCGTCGTGCTGATCGGCGTACTCTTGACGTTCGCCATCAATCGCATCGCTGGGATTGAGATGCCCATCGCGGTTGGCATTTTTTCGGGAGCCACGACCAACACCCCGAGCCTGGCGGCGGCCGTGCAAACGATTCGCGATCACCCTCCGCGCGAGAGCCGGGCGGTGCGAGCCATGATGCAGGCGGGATCCGACATTGACCTCGATGAGAAAGTCCCGGTCGGCGAGGTCGCCAAATTACCGGGCCTCGCGTACGCGATCTCGTATCCGTTCGGCGTCGTTGGGATCATCCTCTCGATGCTCGTGATGCGGTCCGTTTTCCGAGTCAATCCGGCTCTCGAGGGCCAGCGGTTGGAAAAGAGCTTGAAAAGCCGTAGGCCAAAGGTTGAGCGGTTGAACCTGCGGGTGACCAACCGCAACCTCGACGGGATGAGCCTGCAGAATGTTCCCGGGATGGACGGATCGTCCGTGGTGGTCAGCCGCGTGATGCATGACGGCGTGCTCCGTGTTCCGTTTTCGGATTCGCCGATCCACGTCGACGACGTCCTCTTGGCGGTCGGCACACCGGATCAATTGGAGCGCTTAAGAATCGTGGTGGGCGAACCGGCGACGATCGATTTGATGGAGGTACCGGGAGAGATCACCTATCGCTGGGCTGTGATCAGTCGCAAGGACCTCGTCGGCCAATCTTTGGATGACCTCCATTTGGCCAGCCGTTTCGGGGTGCAGGTAACGCGGATCCGTCGGGCCGAGGTGGAAATGCCGCCGATCGCCAAATTGAGGCTGGGATTGGGCGACGAAATCCTGATTGTCGGGCGCGCCGACGCCGTGACCGCTGCCTCGAATAAACTCGGCAATATGCCAAAGGAGTTGGTGCGATCCGACCTAGCCCCAGTGTTTATTGGGATCGGTTTGGGTGTGGTTATCGGCGGCATTCCGATTTCGTTTCCAGGTGCGACCAGCGCCGTCAAGCTCGGCCTCGCTGGCGGCCCGCTGTTGGTTGCGATCCTCCTCGGATCGCTCGGGAGAGTCGGCCCGTGGATTTTTTATCTCCCCACGGCGGCCAGCCATATCCTTCGTGACATCTGTATCGCCATGTTCTTGGCGACGGTCGGGATTCGTGGCGGTGACAAATTCGTTTCGTCGCTGCTCCAGGGTGATGGTCTGTGGTGGTTGTTGGCGGGTGCCATCGTGACCGTCGTTCCGCTCCTGGTCGTCGGTGCCATCGGGCACTGGTTTCTGCGAATCAACTACCCGACGTTGGTGGGTGTGATCGCCGTCAGCATGACCGACCCGCCAGCACTCGCATTCGCGAATGCCCAAACCGAATCGGAGCTGCCCACGATCGGCTATGCAACGGTCATTCCGCTGACAATGATCCTCCGCGTTTTAGCTGCGCAGGGTCTGGTGCTGGCTGGGGTCTAGCGTCCGCCGTCAACACTTTTTTTGGCACCGATGCTGACCAAAGGTCGAATCGTTGCGGCATTTCGATTCTTGGAGCATCCGTGACACGACCCGATCGGGGAATCGACGCCTCCGCCAATCGCCGAGCGCAAAGTGACCCACGCGCGGCGCAGCAACCAGGCCGCTGCGACAAACACGATCAGGACGGTAACGAGCCACTGCATCTCAACCACCCCTTTATCGATCACCCGGTCAGGCGGATGACGGATTGATAGGTCAGAAAAGCCCCCAAGTAGGCGAGGACCGTCATGTAAGTGAAGCAGAAAAGCGGCCACCACCAGCTATTGGTCTCGCGCTTGATGACCAACAGCGTGCTCACACACTGCGCGCAAAGGGCAAAAAAAACCATGATCGATAACGCGACCGCTAAATTGTAGACCGGGCGGCCATCGGGCCACTTCGATTCGCGAAGGGCTTCGATCAAACCTTGGCTTTCTTCGTCGACGTCGCCGCCGAGGGAATAAATCGTGCCGAGCGTCGAGATGATCACCTCGCGAGCCGGAAAACTAGCGACC
>JBGTCJ010000089.1:0-3895 GCA_041748895.1 Pirellulaceae bacterium | reverse complement strand
CTTGATGGTATTCACTGGGAACTGCGCCTTGGAGTCGATGGGCTTCAAGACGCTTGGATTCGCGGGAGGTCGCGAGGACGTTTGGGAACCCGAGACCGATATCTACTGGGGTCCCGAGAGCGAGTGGTTGGGAGACAAGCGTTACAGCGACGATCGCCAACTGCAAAATCCTCTCGCCGCTGTCCAGATGGGGCTGATCTACGTGAACCCAGAGGGCCCCAACGGCAAACCGGATCCGCTTGCCGCGGCGGTGGACATTCGAGAAACCTTTGGCCGCATGGCCATGAATGACGAGGAGACCGTTGCACTCATTGCCGGGGGGCACACATTCGGAAAGGCTCATGGTGCAGCCGATCCGGAAAAATTCATTGGTCCTGAGCCTGAGGGTGCCGGCATCGAGCAGCAAGGCCTCGGTTGGAAGAACACGTTTGGAACGGGCAAAGGAGGCGACACGATCACCAGCGGCTTGGAGGGCGCTTGGACGTCCACGCCTGTGGAGTGGTCGCACGGATACTTCGACAACCTGTTCGAGTACGAGTGGGAACTCGTGAAGGGTCCTGGTGGGGCTTGGCAGTGGACTCCGAAGGAGGACTCCGCTGAGGGGACCGTTCCAGACGCTCACGATCCTTCGAAACGTCATGCGCCGATGATGTTCACGACCGACATCGCTCTGAAAATGGACCCGATCTACGCGCCGATTTCGAAGCGATTTCACGAGAACCCGGAAGAGTTTGAGGAGGCATTTGCCAAGGCTTGGTACAAGCTGACGCACCGCGACATGGGTCCACTCTCGCGATACCTTGGACCCTGGGTTGCCGAGCCGCAGTTGTTTCAGGACCCCGTTCCCCCTGTCGATCACCCGCTGATTGGTGATCAGGAGATCGCAGCGCTTAAAGCCAAACTGCTCGAGTCGGGGTTGTCGATCTCCGACTTGGTTTCCACCGCATGGGCGTCCGCGTCAACCTTCCGCGGGACCGACAAACGCGGTGGCGCCAATGGGGCGCGAATACGGCTTGCACCTCAGAAGGACTGGGAGGTCAACCAGCCTGCAACATTAGCGAAGGTTTTGCAGACGCTCGAGAAGATCCAAAAGGACTTCAATGGTTCTCAGTCCAGCGGTAAGAAGGTCTCGCTCGCCGACTTGATCGTGCTAGGAGGATGTGCCGCTGTCGAAGAAGCTGCGAGGAAGGCCGGGCATGACGTGCAGGTTCCCTTCTCGCCCGGACGAACGGACGCTTCCCCGGAAATGACGGATGTGGAATCGTTTGCCGTACTCGAGCCGAAGGTGGACGGATTCCGCAATCATTTCGGGCACGAACTCGATCGACCGGCGGAAGAGTTGTTGATCGATCGCGCCCACCTGCTCACGCTCACCGCTCCGGAGATGACGGTGCTGTTGGGCGGTCTGCGTGTGCTCAATACCAACGTGAGCTTCCCTCAACTCGGTTTGCTCACCGACCGACCCGAAACGTTGACGAATGATTTTTTCGTCAATCTCCTCGACATGGGAACTCAGTGGGAGAAGTCGGCCGTGTGCGAGCATTTCTTCGAAGGTCGCGACCGCGAGACAGGAAAGGTCAAATGGACCGGCTCGCGCGTCGATTTGGTATTTGGTTCGAACTCGCAACTTCGAGCCATTGCCGAAGCGTACGCCTCCGACGACGCCCAGCAGAAGTTCGTGAGCGACTTTGTCGCGGTATGGAACAAGGTGATGACCCTCGACCGGTTTGACCTCGATCCAGCGCTGCGAAGCGGTTTGCAAATGGCCGCAAGGGATCAGCGTTAGTCCCCGAATTCTCCGCGGTGAATCGTGAACGAGGCTCAGCCGTTCACGATTTCGCCGCCGTTGGGATGCAGCACCTGCCCGGTCATGTAGGACGCATCATCGCTGGCAAGGAACACGAAGCATCCGCCGCATTCGTGAGGCTCACCGGCGCGCCCCATCGGTACGTCGCTTCCAAACTTCGCGACTTTCTTCGATGGAAAGGTTGATGGGATCAGCGGCGTCCAAATCGGCCCCGGTGCCACCGCGTTGACGCGAATTCCATCGTCGACCAAGTTCTGAGACAAAGAACGAGTGAAACTGACGATCGCCCCTTTCGTCGCGGCATAGTCGAGCAATCCTGGACTACCGCGGTAGGCCGTTACCGAAGTCGTGTTGATGATGCAACTGCCAGGCTGTTTTTTCAGGTGCGGGATGGACGCGTCGCATAGGTAGAACATCGAAAAGATGTTGGTTCGAAAAGTGCTGACCAGCTGCGCTTCCGTGATCTCCGACACCTCTTTCTTGGGATGTTGTTCAGCCGCGTTATTCACAAGCACATCGAGCCGGCCGAACTCCTGTACAGTCTGCGATATCGCTGATTTGCAAAACGCTTGGTCACCGATGTCTCCCGCGCAAAGAAAACAACGACGACCTTCGCTCTCAACCAGTCGCTTCGTCTCTGCCGCATCATCGCTCTCATCGAGAAACACAATCGCGACGTCGGCACCTTCGCGAGCGAACAGAATCGCGACGCTTCGGCCGATCCCACTGTCGCCGCCGGTAACCACGGCAACCTTTCCCTCCAACTTGCCACTTCCAACATATCCACTGCGGACCGAGATCGGCTGGGGCGTCATCTCGCCTTGGTTGCCAGGTTGCTTGGACTGGGACTGCGCAGGCCGTTGCGGTTCATCGTCCGACTTGCCGCCCTTTTTTGACTTGTTTGCCACGCTGGACTCCGTTGACGGTGGATCGAATCATCACGACGGGAGCCCGTCGGGAGCAAGAGTCGTACCGAAATCTGACTTACTGGTCCGCTCTCCCGCGGCGCCAACAGTTTGGGAGAAGTTTGGAGACAGCGGAGAGAATCGGTTGGCCCACCAGAAAGTGAATCGCCGCAGCGAAGGATTGGCTGCCGCCGCGATCGGTGGACAAACGCGCGGGAACGTGGCCGGAAAACGACCACCCCCTGGTGAGTCACAGTAGGCGTACTGCCGCACCGGGACTTTCCCTTGGGCAACCGGTTTTTAGCGACTCCGCTGAGCCATCAACGATATAGAGGGGCATGCATTTGCTAGTCGAGTGCTCAATTCGGCACATCAAATGCACTAGCTAATCCATACAGTAGCCGGTGATTTCCTCGGCCACCTTTCACAACTCTTGAGCTGACTGGAGAGAACGATGTTGAGTTGGGCATTAACGTTTTTGGTGATCGCGCTGATCGCTGGTGTGCTGGGCTTCGGTGTGATTTCAGGCACCGCCGCTTCGATCGCGCAAATCTTGTTCTTTGTGTTCCTCGTGCTGTTCGTCATCGGACTGGTGATGGGCCGCCGCGGGCCCGTTGTCTAGGGATGACGCCCCTTCAGGGCTCATTCCGCGACGCTAACTTCTTCCCAGGGCGGCGCTACGCGGCTTCGCCGCTTCGCTTGCCCTGGGCTATCACCGTGATACCCCTTCGGGCCGGAAAAAGATTAGACGCCGACGCCGGGGGCCGGGGGAAGAAACGATGCGGTGCCGAGCCCAAAGGGTCAGGGAAAGAACGGGGCGATCTCAGGCCCAAAGGGCTGAAATGAGATAACCCAGGGCAGAGTGCAGCGCCGCCCTGGGTACCAAGCCAACAAAGGCCGATCGCCTTGAAGGGGCGAAATATGGTTCGGACGTGCCCAATCGTTTCGCCCTTTCAGGGCTGAATGTGCTTTGGGTGTCCGTGTACCCAGGGCGGCGCTATGCGGCTTCGCCGCTTCGCTTGCCCTGGGCTATCAGCGTAATGCCCCTTCGGGGCGGAAAACGATTAGACGCCGACGCCAGGGGGCCGGGGAAAGAAACGATGCGGTGCCGAGCCCAAAGGGTCAGGGAAAGAACGGACCGAACCAAAGCCCGACGGGCCAGGGAAAGAACGGACCGAAGGGC
>JBGTCJ010000088.1:0-3682 GCA_041748895.1 Pirellulaceae bacterium | reverse complement strand
GTCCAGAACCAGCCGCTCGACGACGAGGCTGGCGATTTCTTCGGCCGTTGGTGTTGTCGGTGCCCGATCCATGGCGTTTCCCTGAAAAGTGTTCTCCAAAACCCCCAGCCATCCCGGCTGCACTCGCCAAATTGTAATTCCTAACTGAATCGACGTCGCCCCCAATCAAACCTGCAAACCCGGTCATGCACCCAGGTCTCACCGCGCGTCGCAGTGCGGTGGACTTCGCCGCACCGCCGCATTAATCTCTCGGGCGAATTCAGCTTGGTCCCACCATTTCCTGAGTCGCACCGTACCCCACCGCCTGATGACGACGCTCGGTAAGCCCGCTCGAATCGCGATCAGCCTGTTGGTCATCGTTCACCTTTGGGCTGTTGTGGGCCGCCCGTTGGAATTCGCGACACAGGGTCCGTTCGGCACCAGCCCCTCGGCCTCAGCTTTCTTCGCCCCCGTGAGGCCCTACAGCCAATTCACCTACCTCGATCATGGGTACGCATTTTTTGCACCCGATCCCGGCCCCAGCCACCTGTTTCAGGTCGCGATCACCACCGGATCGGGAGAGACGCTCGAGCCCCAGTATCCCGATCGCCGCCAACAGTGGCCACGCCTGATGTATCACCGGCACTTCATGTTGGCCGAGTTTCTCAACGACGTTCACCAACCACCGCTGGAGGAATTCGAACTCGAGCCCGAAGAGCGGCGAAGCGTCGAGGCACTGCGGGCCTTCGAATCGCTTCGATTGGGACGGATGCGTTTCGAAGCCGTCCGCGACTCGATGCTCGATCACGTTCGCGTGCGGCATCCGGGCAGCCAAGTGGCGATTCGCAGGATCGAGCACCGGCAGCCGGGGATCCCCGAATTTTTCAGAGAGAATATCGCGATCGATGACCCGCGGTTGTACCGGATCTTGTTCGACTCGCTCGGCGGTGCACCGCCGCAGGACCCGCCGCTCGAAGACTCGATCACACGAGACGCGGAAACACCTGCGGGCGTCGATCCACAGGAGACCCGATCCGGCGTTTCGGCGCCTCGACCGTTGGAGACGACACCGTGATCAGCGCACGTTGGGACCGGTCACGTCGCGCCTTGACTGGCTGGATGGCCGACTGGATGACCGCCTGGGACGTTTTCTGGTTCACGCCACGGCTTCCGCACGCGCTCGGGCTGATCCGCATCGCGACCGGCCTGATGTTGCTCTACACACACGTGGTGCTCGCCACCCGACTCGACTCGTTCCTGGGCGACACCGCTTGGATCAACAATCGGGTGATCGCCGCGCTGCACGGCGGTGCGTTTGGCCCGCCCGATGCCTCTCGAAGCTACCTTTGGTACCTCAGCAGCCCCGCGGTGATCTGGGCGCATCATCTCCTGACGATCGTCGTCACGGCCTGTTTCGCTGCAGGGTTTCTGACGCGATTGACGGCGCCGCTGGCTTGGCTGCTGCAACTGATGCTCGTTCATCGCCTCACCGGAACCCTGTTTGGGCTCGATCAGATCACGACGATGCTATCGATGTACCTGATGCTTTCGCCGTGCGGCGCGATCTTCTCGGTCGACGCCCTGATTCGCAAACGCTGGTCATCGCAGATCGCACGCGATCGACGCTTGGACTGGATGTTCCCCGAGCCCGCGCCGAGCGTCGCGGCGAACGTCGCGACCCGGTTGGCGCAGATCCACCTCTGCGTGATCTACCTATTCGGCGGGCTTTGGAAGGCTCGAGGCACCAATTGGTGGGATGGGACGGCACTCTGGTTTGCGATCAGCAACCACGAGTACCAATCGATCGGCATCACCTGGATCGGGCGATTCCCGATCCTCTTCTCCGCCCTGACGCACCTGACCGTACTTTGGGAGGTCTTCTACTGCGCGCTCGTGTGGCCGCGGCTTACTCGCCCACTGGTGTTGGCAATGGCGGTCGCGGTGCACGGGGGGATCGCGTTGTTCCTCGGGATGCCGACATTCGGAACGATCATGATCGTGGCCAATGCGATCTTCGTTTCGCCATCGTGGATCGCATCGCTGGGCGACCGGCGATCAGGCGCCGAACTTGCCCATCCGGCCGGCGTTGCTGAGTGCCAGTAGCATCAGGTACTTGGCCTCGAATTGACCCAGCCCACCGGTGACACAGGTCGTTTCGTTGAACGCCGTGTGCGCGTCGGGGCGACAACAATCGCTGACCAACAACGTCGGCACAGGGTGCCACGAGTGTGCCTTGAGGTAGCTCGGGGTGCTGTGATCACCGGTGACGATCAGTACCGACGGCGACAATTTTTCGATCCTGGGCAGGATCGCGTCCAATTGCTCGATTCGCCGCACCTTCTCTTGAAAGTTGCCGTCTTCGCCGGTGCTGTCGGTGTACTTGAAGTGGATGAAGAAAAAGTCGTGGTCGTCCCAGACCTGCTCGAGCACATCGATCTGTTCGTCGAGCGTCTGCGCGTCGCCGATGATTTTCATGCCGACCAATTGCGCTAGCCCCTTGTACATCGGGTAGACGGCGATCGCCGCCGCGCGAAGGCCGTAGACCTCCTCGTAGCTGGGCATGTCGGGCTTGGCCGCAAACCCACGCATGGTGTGGAAATTGGCCTTGGGTTGGTGCTTGAGGATTTCCCGCGCCTGGCGAAGAAATTCCGTGGCGACCTCGGCCGTCTTGCGGCTCGCTTCGTCACGGGCAACCGGCTGCAGCGGGGCGACGCCAACCGCCTGCGGGTCGGTATCGTTGACTTCGCCGCCGAGTCCGTTGCCCCGGAAGACGACCACAAAGCGGTGTTCCTTGACCGGCTCGACAAAAATCTCGACGCCGGGAATCTTGATCGCACGCAGGCTGATCGCGATCGGGGCGCTCTCCTCACTGGAGATCCGACCCGCACGACGGTCGACGATCGTTCCGTCGTCACCGAGCGTGCAGAAATTGCAGCGGATCGCGACGTCGCCATCCTGGAGCGCGAATCCGATGCCCGTCGCTTCGAGCGCGCCTCGACCGATTTGGTATTGCAGCGGGTCGTAACCAAACAGGCCGAGGTGCCCTGGCCCGCTACCCGGCGCGATGCCCGGCTTGACCGGAATGCTTCCACCCTGGACGCCGCGGACCGCGATCCGGTCGAGATGCGGCGTGTTGGCGGTTTCGAGTTCGGTTTTTCCACCAGGCTCCATGGGCAGACCGCCGAGTCCATCGGCCACGAGCATCACGATTTTCGCATCGTTCTTAGCGTGAAGGCTGCGGGTCAGGTCGTGCATGTCCATGGGCGGTCTCGCTGCGTCAGGGCAAGGATGTGTGGCATCTCTCGCTGGCGATCGAAACGGCTCCGTCACCAGGCCGCCGTGTGTTTATCACATTTGGTCCAGCGAACAAGCGCCCCATCCTTCACCCTCCCTCGGGAGGGTCACAAGATCGACCCATCCCCAACGGTTCGCGCCCCTTCACCCTCCCTCGGGAGGGTCGGAAGCGAGCTTGCGAGCTTCCGGGGAGGGGCGCCAGGGGGTTGGTCGAAGCACCGTGGCTAGTGACAACCCTCCCCGAAGGTTCGTTCCTCACCTTCGACCCTCCCAAGGGAGGGTCAAAAAATCAAACCCTCCCCAACGGTGCGCGCCCCATCCTTCACCCTCCCTCGGGAGGGTCGGAAGCGAGCTCGCGAGCGTCCGGGGAGGGGCGCCAGGCAGGGGGCCGAAGCACAGTGGTTGTTCA